>CALDNM010000018.1 GCA_937915045.1 uncultured Clostridia bacterium | reverse complement strand
TTCTGACGCTCCTCTCATGGAAGTCGCGGACTACGCTGTTATCGGCGACCTGTACAAGGTCATCCCTGAGATCATCTCAGACTGGGACAACGCTGAAGATCTGTTCGACGCAACAACAAGATAAAGTCAATAAATCAGCCTATTATGATATAGGGGATTTATAAAAGTCTCGCAAACCTATTAGAGGATGAGCCAATGGTTATGGCTCATCCTCATTTTATGTTTTAGCGGTGTAATGACTCAGGCATTTATGTTATAATAAGACCCGTATTGGAGATGCTGACCAAGTATGAAATATAAAGAAATCACGATATATACAGGTGCCGGCGGATCTGAATCCGCGGAAGGCATCCTTATAACGCAGGGGATCACCGGAACGGTCGTGAACGATCCCGGTATGATCGACGATCTCATGGAACATAAAAAGGACTATGAGTGGGATTACGTGGATCCGTCAGTTCTGGAAAGCAGACCTGAGCGGAGTTCACTGACTTTCTATCTCGATGATGACGCGGAAGGAGAGCAAAAGCTTGCTGGAATCAAAGCAGCGTTCGCGAAAATGTCATCTGAGGGAGCTATAGACGACGTCACATTCGAGACGAGGATCGTCGATGATGAAGACTGGAAGAACAAGTACAAGGAGTTTTTCAAGACTCTCAGGCTCACAGATAATCTCGTAGTCAGACCTTCGTGGGACGATACTGAGATCGGACCGGGGCTCAAAATAATCGATTTGGATCCGGGCATGGCGTTCGGCACAGGCGGGCACGCGACTACTTCGATGTGCGCGGAGATGCTCGACGAGGAAGGCTGCGCCGGGAAAAAGGTGCTCGATGTCGGATGCGGCTCGGGGATCCTTTCCATCGCGGCTGCTTTTCTTGGAGCAGAGGAAGTGCTGGGAATAGATATCGATGATCAGGCAGTGATCTCTTCACGCGAAAATGTTGAGAAAAACAGATGCGGGGATGTCGTCAGTATACAGAAGGGCGACCTCACTGAGGGAGTCGATTTCAAAGCCGACATCATAGCGGCGAATCTCATGGCAGAACTTATCGTCAGGTTCGCTCCGCACGCGGCGGATCACATGAATGGCGGCGGCGCGTTCATTGCGTCGGGAATACTTACGGAAAAGAAAAAAATGGTGACAGCAGCTATGGAACAGGCGGGCCTCACAGTCGAGAAGATCGCTGACAGAGGAGAATGGTGCGCGCTGCTGGCACGCAAAGCATAAGCTATAGAGGAAAAGAATGAAAGTAAGAGCATTTACAGCTATCACAGCATGCAAATTCACTCGATGGTTCCTGAGAGTCATCGGGAGGGGCGCTACCCAGATGCCCGGAAGAGTCGCGACGAAGATATATCCGGATATACTCGGCTATCTCGCGAAGGATGTCAGGACAGTGGTCGTGACCGGTACAAACGGAAAGACGACGACGGCGAGGATGATATCGAAGACATTATCTGACTGCGGCGTGTCGTTTCTCGCGAATAAATCGGGAGCGAATCTTCTGAATGGGATAACGGCTGAGTTCATAGCGAACTGTACGCCTACGGGAAAACCGAAGAAGGAAGCGGCTCTCATAGAGAGCGATGAGGCGGCATTCAAAAAAGTCGGGAAGTATGTGGACCCGGAGCTCGTTCTTGTGACGAACGTATTTCGTGATCAGCTCGATCGTTACGGCGAAGTGACTCATACGCTCAACAATATCAAGATTGGTATAGAGAATTCTCCGCACGCGACAGTATGTCTGAACGCGGACTGCTCGCTTACGGCGAGTCTTGCCGAGGAAGTGGATAACAAGATCATATTTTACGGAGTGAATGAGCCTATCTATAAAAAGAGGGTCAAGGAGGAGTCGGACGCTCCTTACTGCATACACTGCAAGTACGAGTATGAATATGAATATATTACTTACGGACATCTCGGGAAATATCACTGTCCGCACTGCGGTTATTCGAGACCTGATCCTGAGGTGGCGGCTTCGAAGGTCATTGTGAGCGATGCGGAGCACAGCGAGATCGAGATAGACGCGGCGGGCGAGAAGTTCAAGGCTCTGATAAATTTGCCGGGTGGTTACAATATCTACAACGGCGTTTCCGCGGTCACGGTCGCTTACGCGCTGGGGCTCGATCTGAAGAAGGCGGTCAGCGCGCTGTCATCGTTCGAGTGCGGTTTCGGACGCATGGAGAAGTTCATGATCGGAAAAGCTGAGACGAGGATGATACTGATAAAGAATCCGGCGGGATGCAATCAGGTGCTGAACTTTTTGTCGAACGTGAATGAAAAATCGATATTCGCCGTATGTCTCAATGACAATTACGCGGACGGAAGAGATATTTCATGGATCTGGGATGTGGACTTCGAGGTGCTCGCTGAGATGGCGGACAAGCTCGAGTACATATGTGTATCGGGCATCCGCGCTTACGAGATAGGGATGCGTTTCAAATACGCCGGCATCGACCCGGATAAGATAAAAGTTTTCAAGGACTACGACAAGCTGCTTGACGCGATATCAGAGCAGGATATGCCGGTGTATATCATGCCGACATATACAGCGATGATGGATCTTCGCGCGCTCGTGAGCAAACGTTTCGGATACAAGAATTTTTGGGAGTAATGTATGAGTGAATATAGTTTGAATGTATGTCATCTTTATCCTGATGTCCTCAACCTTTACGGCGATACGGGCAATATCATTTGTCTTCAGGACAGGATGAAATGGCGCGGCATAGGATGTGAAGTCGACGGGCTCTCGGTCGGAGATAAACTCAACGCGGGAGACTATGATATATTTTTTATCGGAGGCGGACAGGATTTTGAGCAGGAAGTGCTGCTCAAAGACGCTGACGAAAACAAGAAGGACGATATCTTTTCAGCGATAGATGACGAGAAGGTGTTCCTCGCGATATGCGGAGGATATCAGATACTCGGAAAATATTACAAAACATGGGACGGGAAGCAGTATGACTTCCTTGGAGCGCTTGACCTGTACACTGAAGGTTCTGAAACGAGGATGATCGGGAACTACATGTACGAGTGTGATCCTCTGGACGGTGAGGTCATCGTCGGATTCGAGAATCACAGCGGAAAGACGTTCCTGGGAGATGGATGCACACCGATAGGGAAAGTTCTCAGAGGATCGGGCAACAACGGCGAGGACGGTATGGAAGGCTGCCATTACAAGAATGTCTTCGGATGCTATACGCATGGACCGTGTCTGCCGAAAAACCCGAAATTCTGCGATCTTCTGATAGAGACGGCGCTGAAGCGAAAATACGGCGATGCCATATCGCTTGAAGATTTTCCGGCTGTAGACGATACGTTCGAAAAGAACGCGCATGATTACATGGTAAAGCGTCTCAGCAAAGCTAACGCAGATGACCCTAGCAGATAAAAGAAAGGAAAAGGAAGAGAGAAAATGATTTATTCGACTGAAGTTGAAAGTATGTGTCCTGTAGCCAAGGGCGCGTATCACGGCCCGGCTCCTATCCCGGAGGAAGGAAAATGGGTGCAGGCAAAGGAAATCAAAGACATCAGCGGACTCACACACGGCATAGGCTGGTGCGCTCCGCAGCAGGGAGCGTGCAAGCTCACGCTCAATGTCAAAGAAGGCATCATCGAGGAGGCACTCGTTGAGACGATAGGGTGCAGCGGCATGACTCATTCAGCTGCTATGGCATCGGAGATCCTCCCGGGCAAAACTATCCTCGAGGCGCTCAATACCGACCTTGTATGCGACGCGATCAATACAGCTATGAGGGAACTCTTCCTGCAGATCGTTTACGGCAGGACGCAGACAGCCTTTTCAGAAGGCGGTCTTCCGATCGGAGCAGGGCTCGATGACCTCGGAAAAGGACTGCGCAGCATGATCGGCACGATGTACGGTACAAAAGTAAAGGGCGCGCGTTACCTTGAAATGACTGAAGGATATGTCACGAGGATAGCACTCGATGAAAACAATTACATTATTGGATATGAATTCGTAAATCTCGGAAAGATGATGGAAGCGATAAAAAACGGAACGGACGCGGCGAAAGCTCTTGAAGACGCGAGCGGCACGTACGGGCGTTTTGATGAAGGCGTAAAAAAGATCGATCCGAGGAAAGAGTAGAAAGGGGGCGGAAAACATGGCAGCATTATTTGAAGGATATGAAAGACGTATAGATAAAGTGAATTCCGTTCTTGAAGAATACGGGATCAATGGGCTTGAGGACGCGAAAAAGATCTGCGATGAGAAGGGATTCTCTCCGTACGATATAGTCAAGGAAGTACAGCCGATAGCGTTCGAGAACGCTTGCTGGGCATACACCGCAGGAGCGGCGATAGCGATCAAAGAGGGCGCGAAGACAGCTGACGGAGCCGCGGAAAAGATCGGCATAGGTCTGCAGGCGTTCTGCATACCGGGATCTGTAGCGGACGACAGAAAGGTCGGTATAGGACACGGAAATCTCGGAGCAATGCTCCTGAGAGACGAGACGAAGTGCTTCGCTTTCCTTGCGGGACACGAGAGCTTCGCGGCGGCTGAAGGCGCGATAGGGATCGTACAAAACGCGAACAAGGCGCGTAAAGAGCCTCTTCGTGTCATCCTGAACGGGCTTGGAAAAGACGCGGCTCAGATCATTTCGAGGATCAATGGGTTCACATATGTACAGACGAAGTTCGACTACAAGACAAGCAAACTTTCTATAGTACAGACGATCCCTTACTCGGACGGAGAAAGGGCGAAAGTACATTGCTACGGAGCTGACGATGTCCGTGAGGGCGTCGCTATCATGCATCACGAAGGTGTAGATGTCTCGATCACAGGCAACTCGACGAACCCTACGAGGTTCCAGCATCCTGTAGCGGGCACTTACAAGAAAGAGTGCATAGAGCAGGGCAAGAAGTACTTCTCAGTCGCTTCAGGCGGCGGTACGGGAAGGACGCTCCATCCGGACAACATGGCAGCGGGACCTGCTTCCTACGGCCTTACCGACTCCATGGGCCGGATGCACGGCGACGCCCAGTTTGCCGGTTCCTCCTCCGTCCCCGCCCACGTGGAGATGATGGGTCTTATCGGCATGGGCAACAACCCGATGGTCGGAGCGACCGTAGCTGTAGCCGTAGCTATAGAAGAAGCGATGAAATAACAACAGAAATAATAAGATCGCGCCGGTGCGTATCCGGCGCGATTTTTCGTATAGTTTTTTGCGGTAATGGTGAGAATATCAGAGATATTTCGCCGCTTTCTTTTCGAATTTTTCCCATGGGAACCCGATGACGTTCAGTCTGGACCCGTTTATTGAAGTCACATATTTTTCGAATGTGCCCTGTATCGCGTAGGCGCCCGCTTTATCGTATGCTTCGGGAGTCCTCAGATACGCGCGCAGATCCTCATCGGAATAATCTCCGAAAGTGATTTTAGTGGTGTCGCTGAAGCACATCTTTGTCTCTGCGGAAACATCGATCAGACATACCCCGGAGATCACAAGATGCGTATTATTTCTAAGAGCGGAAAGCATCCTGAACGCGTCATCTTCATCTTTCGGCTTGCCCATGACTTCGCCGGCCTGACTTAAAGATCCGCCGGGAAGGAAAACTATAGTGTCGGAAGCGATAATAAGCTGATGAGTGAGGCTTCCTTTTTCCTCTAGTTTTCCGCTCACATCGAGAGCTTTTTTTAAAGAAAGGAACATCACAGTTTCGCTCGGTGTCATTGGAACGGGCAGAGTTTCTTCGATGTCTGACGGTATGATGGCAGGATGGTATCCGTGCTCCAGAAACATCTCTTTCCTCCTTGGAGAAGCGCTTGCCAGTATGAGGTCATATATCATAACTGCTCCCCGGCTTCGCGCACTTTATCAGGAAGGATGAAGTTCTGAGTCGTAGCACCGCCGCCTCCGGTATCACCGCCTGTGCCGCCTCCGGTATCGCCGCCTGTATCTCCTCCAGTGCCTCCGTCATTGTTTGTATCATCATTATTGTTGTTGTTGTTATTATTATTCGTGTCGTTTTTGTTATCGTTTGTAGTAGTATCCTTCTTCTTCTCGGTGTCATAGCTGCTCCTGCCGCCCGCGAGCCCCGAGTCGGTGCCTGCAGCGTAATATTCACCGCCTGACTGTGTGACTGTAGACGGCTGGGTCTCAAGATCTCCGGACATACCTTTTGTAGCGCTGGTCATTATCTGGCTCCAGAGTCTCGCTGCCGCGGAAGATCCTTCTGAAAGCTCGATATTTACATCATTGCCTATCCAGAGAGCGGCCGAATACTGCGGAGTGAATCCGCAGAACCAAGCATCGTAATTATCTGTTGTCGTACCGGTCTTGCCGCATGTGACCTGACCACTGACCTGAGCCGCGCTTGCTATACCGTTAGTAACTGTCGTATGTAGTATGTCGCTCATAATGAACGCGACGCTCGCGTCAATGACTTTTGTCTTTTTCGCGTTCGATCGGAGGATAGTATCGCCATTCACATCCTCTATCTTGCTGTAAGCAGTATAGTCTATATGTGTTCCTCTGTTTTGGAACGTCTGATAAGCGGACGCCATCTCGAGAGGAGATATGCCTTTAGCCATGCCGCCGAGGGCGAGAGCAGAAGCGTTCATATCGTTCGAGGAAGCCGATTCGTCGGTCACGAGAGTCGATACACCGTATTTCTTGAGCTGACTGACAGCGTAATCCGAACCGATCTGCTGCCATATCCTGACCGAGCAGACGTTGATCGACTGTTCTACGGCCGTACGCAGAGACACCTCACCGCGATAACCGTTGTACCAGTTCTTTGGCCAGACCTTGCCGTTGATAGTCAGCGGAGCGTCATTTATATAGCTGGAAGCCGTCCAGTAATCTCCGTACATCGATGTGTTCTGATTGCTCGAATACTCGGTGAAACTCATCGCTTTTCCTTTTTTTCCGGCTTTCGCGCCCTCCTGCAGGGCGGAACTGTAGATAGACAGCGGCTTGATCGAAGAGCCGGGCTGCCTCGCGCTGAGCGCGCGGTTATAAAGCAGTGAGCCTGAAGTCCCGCGGCCGCCTACCATAGCCTTCACAGCACCGGTGTCATTGTCGATGATGACCATCGCGGCCTGAGGCTGACGGACCTTTTGATTAAGAACGTATCCGCCTTTTTTGATGATGAAATTCGCGCCTGAACGTTTGAACACGTTCGGGTAATCTGTGAAGAAAGTGCTGTCTATCACGAGATCACCATCCGAGTTCAAAGTTTTGTATTTCGCGGGGACTGAAATCTTTCCACCTTCAATAGAGTAAAAGGCGCCGTTCTGCTGCCTGTACATATTTTTGAAACTGATGGTATAATCGGTATCGCCTTCCGAATCAGTTGTTTTATTGAAAATGAGACGTTTGCCTTTTTTGATCGTCACATTGCCGTTGCTGTCCGCTGTGTATTCACTGCTCTTCAGCGTGAACCTTCCTTTTGAATCGAAGTAATTTCCATAAGAATACAGCATCACAGAGCCTGAGCTGCTCAGGATATTGTTATTGCTGTCATATTTTATATTCGTGACGCTCGGGAAGTTGGAATTATTTTTGAACGCTTTTTCGACAGCGCTCTGAGCTTTCGTGTTCAGAGACGTGTGTATCCTGAGCCCGCCGGTGTATATCAGCGTCCTGGCCGCGTCCTTCGAATATCCGTCTTTCATGAGATCGCTCTGTACCTGATCTACGACGAAGTCCGTGAAATACTGAGAATATTTCGTGGATGTGCTCGCGGTGAGATCGATATCGGCTCTTAGATCTTCAGCCTTGGCCTTGTTCATCTGAGACTTCGTTATATATCCGTACTTATACATATTTTCGAGAGTAGCGTAGCGTCTCGCCTTCGAAGCGTCACCGTTATATACCATCGTATAATCCGAGCTCTCATAAAGTATATCGTTCTGATCAAGTTTTACAGCGTCTTTTTCTATTGTAGAATTATCGATAGTCTTCACAAGAGAAAAATTGTCCGGTGAGTTCGGGATCGAAGCGAGTGCCGCGCACTCAGCAAGATCAAGGTCACTCACGTCTTTATTGAAATAGGCTTTCGCGGCTGTCTGCGCCCCGTACGAACCGTATCCGAAATAGATCGTATTGAGATAAGCCTCAGCGATCTTCTTTTTGGAGAGATTCTTTTCGAGGATGATGGTGTAGTAAGCCTCCGAGATCTTACGCGAAATAGTACGGTCGCTCTTTGTAGAAGCGAGGTAAACATTTCTGGCAAGCTGCTGCGTTATTGTCGAAGTGCCGCTGATGCCGCCGTGGTTCTTTATCGAGTCTATGACAGCCCCGCCTATCCTGATAAAGTTGAATCCATGATGAGTCCAGAACGTCTTGTCTTCGATAGCGACCGCGGCATTCACGAGATTCTTTGGCATATTGCCGTAACTCACGTTTTCGCGGTTGCCGCCATCAACATAAATAGTGTCGTACGCTTTGCCTTTGTCATCATATATAATGGATGATTCAGATATATATGAGTAGATCTTCGATGTATCGATCCGCTCACAGCTCTGGATCACAGTAAAAGAATAGAAGATCGTGAACAGCGCCAGAATGCCGACGCCATAAAGAACGATCTTTCGAACGTCCTTTTTCGCGACTTTTTTATGCTTTTTTCGCGCGGATCCGGTGGATGCCGGCCTCGAGGCATGTCTGCTGCCGGAGGCCTCTGATGAGTGTGATCGTGGCATAAATTTTCCTCTCAGATATTCTGATAATTGACCGTAGATATTATATCATAAATAACACATATATTACTAGAGAGAAACTTGTAAATATATTCCATTTATAGTATAATACTGACATTCCGGACAGCCGACCGGGAGGGGTCATGAGAAGGCCGGCGATTTTGATAATGGCGGGCATCGCCTCAGGCATACTCGCTTCATATTTATGGCGTCCAAGCATAGTTTTGTGCGCGGGCTGTTTTTTCCTGACGTATTTTTTAAGCGAGCGGGCGCGTGACGAGAAGAAAAGGGCAGTAATGCTGCTGCTCGTCGTGTTTTTGCTTATCGGAAATGTGTCGATGTTTGCTGCTTCAATCGAACGCGATCCTCTGGAAAGCGGCCTCAGGAAGCTTCAGGCAGAGGCAATGAAAGGAACGGATGAAAAGACCGGCAGAGGGAGCGGTCTTTCTCCTGAAACGGGGACAAAACTTTCCGGGACGGTACTTTCCTGCGAAAAAAATGACGACGAAAAATACCGCTTCGAACTGAAGACCGATGAGGGGCCAAGGGTGCTCGTTACCGCATATGGAAGAGTGAGGGACTGCAGTGGTCTCCCGGGACATGAGGTGTTGGTCAGCGGAAAACTGTCGCTTCCATCAGGGCGCAGAAATCCAAAGTGCTTCGATTACAGCCTCTATCTCAGGACAAAGAAAATAAACACTGTCATGAGCGCGGACGCGTCGCAGATGAGCGTGGGAAGGATCAGGCGTCCTGTGCTAAGAGCGCTGTCGATATTGAGGGGCGGTTTTCAGGAGACGCTGGCAGAGTACGCGGGAGAAAAGAACGCGGGGACTGCTTCAGCGATGCTTTTTGGCGACAGGTCCGGGCTGGATGAGGAAGATTACGAGAAATTCCAGAGGAACGGGACAGCGCATGTGCTCGCTGTGAGCGGCCTGCACGTAGGGATCGTGTACGCGTTTATCTCCGGGATCATCGGAGGACGCAGGAAAATGACATCGAATATCATCATACTCGCGATCCTGTTTTTCTACGCGGCGCTCGCCGGCTTCAGCCCGTCGGTGATGCGTGCCGTGACGATGATAGCGCTGCACGTTTTCTCAACGATCAAAAATTACAGATACGATCTTATGAGTGCGGGAGCGGTGAGCGCTTCGGCGATGCTGCTTTCGGATCCTTACGAATTGTTTTCTCTGGGATTCCAGATGTCATATCTCGCGGTATTCACGATGGGACTTCTCATACCGATATTTTCCGGTATAAGGCCTCGGGAGCTGACCGATCGCCCCGCGCTTGAAACATTTGTGAGCAAGCGCCTTCTTCCGATACTCGCGATACAGGTCGGGATGGCTCCGTTCACTGCGTATGTATTCAATTATTTTTCTGTGAGCGCGTTCATCGCGAATCTGCCGGTGGTCTTTCTGGCGGGGATAGTGATACCGTGCGGACTTATTGCGATGGCAGTATACGTATGTATGCCGCCGCTCATGCCGTTCATGTCATTCGTTCTTGGGAAACTGACTCAGGTGATGTCATCGGTGAACGAGTTTTTCTATTTCGACGGGCGGAGCAGCTTCGATGTCGTTTCGCCGCCGCTTCTGCTTATATGCTTGTATTATGGTCTGCTGTTTTTCGGAGGTTCTGAAATGTGCAGAGTATTTTTGTCGAGGAATGACAAAAACGCTTTGGCCAAAGCGATCGCCGCAGTAATGATTGTTTCTCTTTTGATATGCGCGGGATTCGCGGACAGCTTTTCCGGCGCGGATGTGGTTTTCGTAGATGTGGGGCAGGGTTCGTGCACATTGTTCAATGCCGGAAGGGGATGCCATATCATGATAGACGGAGGAGGGAAACCGGCTTTTGGCGGAGTCGGCGGATATGATGTGGGCAAAAAAACTGTAAAGCCATTTCTTCTCAAAAACGGTATAAGAAAAATCGACTTCGCGGTAGTCAGCCACCTTGACGCCGACCATTACGCCGGGATCGCTTCTCTCTGCCGTGAAGGCATGGTCGAAAAACTCGGGATAAATGTTTCAAAAAAGGATGTGATCGGGAAGATACTGAAGGAGACGAAAATGCGCCCGGAGGATGTGATATATCTCAGGCTTGGGGATAAAATAAACGTGGGGAAGACGAGCCTCGATGTCATCGGACCGGTGTCGGATACCGAGGATGAAAATGAGAGCTGTCTTGTCATAAAGGCAGCGATGGGCGGCGTCTCGATCCTTACCGATGGCGATATACCGTGTGATGTCGAGCAGGGGCTTATCGACTATCACGCGGGGACGGACGCGTTAAAGTCTGATGTGATGTGCGCTCCGCATCACGGCTCGAAATACAGTTCATCCGACGCGTTTATCGAGACTGTCGATCCTGAGATATGCGTTTTTCCTACCGGTAAGAACAACTACGGACATCCTGATCCTGATGTAGTCAGGAAATACATAGGATATGGCGCGGTGATCTGCAGGACAGACAGACAGGGGGCCATAGCTCTGTACGGCCTTACAAGGGGAAGGCCGGGGGTGAAATATATGCTGCCGTGACCGATGCGTACTGGACTTGATACGGCTTTCTGATATAATATTTTCGGAGGCAGAGCATGGCATACGGGAAGAAAAGAGAAGAGCACGCGTTCATAAGGATCGGCGCTGATATTAAAAAGGGCAATATCAAAAATGTTGTCCTGCTTTGCGGTGTAGAACAGTTTCTTGTGAAATGGGCGCAGGACCTTCTCATCAAAAAATATGTGAACGAGGCGACAGCCGCGCTTGATCTGACGGTCATTGATGATGCCGCAGATACTTCAAAAATAGAAGAAGCGTGCGAGACGATGCCTATGCTGTCAGAAAAAAGGGTCGTGGTACTTTCAGATTTCCATTATGTGTGGGGAACGAAGAGCCGTGATTTCGATGAACAAGATATAAAGGAACTATCCGGATATATAGGCGATGTGCCGCCGAGCACGCTGCTGATAATAACAGCGCCGGAGGATCCCGTAAAATACAGGAGGAGCGATCCGCCTCTGATAGCCGCGATAAGGGGGGCTGGGGCTGTATATGATTTTGGACCTCTGGAAGAATCTCAGTTGAGGTCATATATCATAAAGCGGTTTTCAGCAGCCGGCAAGACCGCGGACGGACGCGTTATAAACGCGCTGATCTGGGAAAGCGGTTACTTCAACAGAGAAATAGACTACGCGCTTTTCAATCTCGAGAACGATATAAAAAAGATGATCGCTGTCTCAGCGGGAGACGAGATCACTATGGAAGATGCCGCGGACAGTATTTCAAGTAATCTTGAACATAATATTTTCAAGATGATAGACGCTGTGAGCCAGAGCAGAAAACAGGAAGCTTTCAGGCTCCTGAAGGACTTGTTCATGTCAGGCGCGAATGTGTACCAGATACTTGCGACGCTCTGTTCTCAGCTCGAGCTGATGCTTGAAGTCAAAGAAATGCAGGGTGTAGGGATGAACATGAAGGACATAAAAAAGGCGTCGGGTGTTTCCAGTGAGTACAGAATAAAAAAAGCTGCCGGATACGCTGACAAGTTCAGCGAAGATGATCTGAAAAGGATACTTGTCTCAGCGTTCGAGATCGATGATCAAATAAAGAGCGGCTCCCTGGCAGACGATCTGGCGATGGAAATGTTCATCGCGCAGGTATAAAAAACAGCTCTAAATAAAGCAGATCCGGATGACCGGATCTGCTTTTAACGTTCCGAAGAACTATATTCACTTTATTCCCGTGAAATTACTTTTTAGGATAGAATCCCGATGGCTCCTCAGACAGGTCGATGAAGATATTCTTCATCTGTGAATAGTTGTTGAGAAGCAGTTTGTGCGTTTCACGGCCTATGCCGGACTTCTTGTATCCGCCGAACGGAGCCTTCTCAGGCAGTGAGTTGTAAGTATTGACCCACATACGTCCAGTCTCTACAGCTCTCGCGACACGGATAGCTCTGTTGATATCCTTTGTCCAGACAGCTCCGCCGAGTCCATATACGCTGTCGTTTGCCATCTCTATGACATCCTTTTCGTCATGGAACTTGATGACTACCGCTACAGGTCCGAATATCTCTTCCTGAGCGACTCTCATGCTGTTCTTTACATCGACCAGCAGTGTAGGCTGTACATAAGCGCCATTAGCGAGATCTCCATCAGTAGCTCTAGCTCCGCCGCAAGCGACTCTGGCACCTTCTTCTTTTCCGATCTCGATGTAGCTCATGATCTTCTTAGCCTGACCTTCATTGATCTGTGAACCCATCTGAGCGTCAGGTTCCCAAGGCATTCCGATCTTCACGCTGTTGAATCTCTTGACAGCTTCGTCGATGAATTTATCATAGATAGTATCCTGTCCGAATACTCCGGATCCCGCGCAGCATACATGGCCCTGGTTGAACAGGATACCGAGCTGCAGGCCGTCCATAGCCTTTTCCCAGTTGCAGTCATCAAAGAAGATGTTTGCCGATTTCCCGCCGAGTTCAAGTGTTGCAGGGATGAGCTTCTTAGCCGCTGCTTCAGCGACAGCATAGCCGACTTCTGTAGATCCTGTGAACGCGAGTTTCCTGAGATCAGGATGATCGAGCAGATACTGACCTGTCTTGCCGCCTGATCCTGTGACTACCTGGAATACTCCGGCAGGGATGACGTCTTTAGTCAGTTTAGCGAATTCAAGCACTGACAGTGATGTCGCGCTCGATGGTTTGAATACTGTGCAGTCGCCAGCCGCGAGTACAGGTGCCAGTTTCCATGCTGCCATGCAGAATGGGAAGTTCCAAGGAACTATCTGACCAACTACGCCGATAGGTTCTCTGAGTATGATACTCAGATACTGATTATTGGCTTATAAGCCAGTCGAGCATGCAAAGCATGCGAGACATAAACCACCC
>CALDNM010000017.1 GCA_937915045.1 uncultured Clostridia bacterium | reverse complement strand
AAATCAGCGAGCAAGACTGCATCGATCCCATAGCAGAATTCATCAGGTTTCTGTATAAGCCTGAGCCCTCCGAATCCCATATCATCGACGCGCTCTCCTTCGAGCAGTTTTTCTTTTTTCATCTTCAGTCTTTCAGAAGATCTTTGACATCATCAGGCAGAGGCTCGTCTTTAGGTTTGTTTTTCTTGCCTTTTTTGCCCAGACGTTTCACTTCTTCTTTTGTATAAACATACACTTCCGTGCTGAGTTTGCGTTCTTTACGCTCTTCGCGTTCATCTCCGCTTTCATCTTTATCGTCTTTTCCATTCCTGCCGTTCTTGCCGTTCTTGCCGTTCTTTTTTCCTCTGTCGTTCTTTCCTTTTCCGCTGTCATCGCTGACTTCTTCTATAAGACGGCACTTGACCTTGCCTTCCAGAACGTTCGCGTCCCATACTACTGCCTTCCCCTCAGGGATGATCACAGTCTCTCCTTTTTCAGGCATTCCTTTTTTTAATACCTGATAAGTCTCATTCTCATATTTGAGACAGCACATGAGCCTGCCGCACATGCCTGATATTTTTGAAGGATTGAGAGAGAGATTCTGTACCTTAGCCATCTTTATCGATACCGGCTGAAATTCAGAAAGCCACTGATGGCAGCATAACTCTCTGCCGCAGCATCCTACACCTCCGACCATCTTCGCTTCATCTCTGACACCGATCTGCCTAAGCTCGATCCTCATCCTGAATACGCTTGCCAGGTCCTTGACCAGTTCTCTGAAATCGACTCTTCCGTCCGCTGTGAAATAAAAAATGACTTTGCTGTTATCAAACGTATACTCCACATCTATAAGCTTCATCTCGAGTCCGTGCTTCTTTATTTTTTCTTCGCATATCTCGAGCGCTTTAGCCTTTTTTTCTTCGTTTTCATTGTATTTCTGAAGATCCTTTTCATCGGCTTTCCTGATGATCTTCTTGAGCGGCTGGACTATGTTTTTCTGTTCTACGT
Source organism: uncultured Clostridia bacterium (assembly GCA_937915045.1). Classification (GTDB taxonomy): domain Bacteria; phylum Bacillota; class Clostridia; order Peptostreptococcales; family Anaerovoracaceae; genus JALCRY01. The sequence goes on along the minus strand of CALDNM010000017.1, from coordinate 2,093 downwards.
CGTCATTTTCCATCACGACCGTCCCGAATTCCATGCCTCTCGCCGTTTCGACTATCACATGGTCTCCTGCCGAAACATCAAAACCTGCCGGGTCGAAATAATAGACCTTACCGGCATTCTTGAATTTGATCCCGACTACATTTACCATATATATTATCCTCCGATCCTCAGCGCCATACTCTTAAGAGCGTACGCTGTGTTCCTGTTTCTTTTTATTCTGTCGCGAGCTTCCTCTATCATCTCGATCGCGCGGCTCAGCCGCTCAAGATCACGTTTTACGTCCTTGCTGAGAAGCATCTCTCTGTATATCCCTTCCATACAGTCAAGTACGGTATAGATCTCAGTCTTTTCATTCCCTATCTTCTCGATCGTATTTTTTACCAGATAATACGGTTCGCCCTCAGCTATCTGCGCAACGAGTTTGTCCGCGAGTTTTTTCTCTTTTACATTTTTCGGCACGTCTGACGGAAGTACCCTGAGATGAACGCACCTCGATACTATCGTCTGCGGAAGGTTTTCAATGTTTTCCGAAAGCAGCATGATGATCGTGCCTTCATGCGGTTCCTCAAGCGTCTTAAGCAGTCTGTTGAACGCCCTCAGTGTTATTGTATCGGCATCCTTGATGATCGCGATATTTCTGTCTCCCTCTATCGGGACTTTATTCAGACGTCCTATGACATCCTCTATCTTCGCGTCACGGATACTCTTCACCGAGTTCTTTTTCTTCTTGAAGACAGGATCCTCTCCGAACTCCGCTTTCTCTTTCGCTTTCTGAGTGTCCGCGTTTTCCGCTTCTACGAACACGACATCCATATGAGCGTCATCGTCTATTGCTCTGCATATCCTGCAGCTGTCACATCCTTCTCCCGGTTTGACAGTACATAAAACGGCCTTGGCAAACGCTTTGGCGGCTGTAAGTTTATCCGCTGTCCAAGGGCCCTCAAAAATATATCCATTATGAATATTCCCGGAACACGCTATTCCACGAAGCTGCTTGGTCAAAGCGTCATTCCCGGTCAGTTTATCAAAGCTCATTTCTTTTTATAAGTACCTCATCGAGATATCTCTCTATATCTATCCCGATCTCTTCCACACTCCTGTCAGCATCCACGCATTTTATCCTGTCTGGATACTGCTCAGCAAGTTTTTTATATCCGTCGTAGACCCTCTTGTGGAACTCGAGTCTTTCACTCTCTATCCTGTCCATCGCTCCGTCTATCCTTGCTTTGCCTCGTGACGGCTCGATATCGAGAAATAAAGTCAGATCAGGTATACATCCGTCTATCGCGAATGTGTTTATGACAGTCACGCTGTCACCGAGTCCGCGTCCGAATCCCTGATACGCTATCGAAGAATCGACATATCTGTCGCAGACCACTGTCTTGCCTCTTTCGAGTGCCGGTTTTATGAGCTGAGCCACATGCTGCGCGCGCGACGCCGCATAAAGAAGCGCTTCAGTCATCGGCGCCATCTCCTCATTCTTTTTATCGAGTATGATGCCCCTGACTTTTTCGCTTATGAGCGTACCTCCCGGCTCCCTTGTAAAAATCGCCTGCTCGTCTTTTTCCTCAAAATACTTTTTTATCAGATCAAGCTGAGTAGTCTTCCCGGAACCGTCCGGTCCTTCAAGTGTTATGAACAGACCTTTGCTCATTTCTTCTTCTGACCTCCTCTGTCATATCCGCGATAACCGCTGCTCCTCGGAGTGGTGTAATAATCGCCTTCACCGTAGCCCTTCGGTCTGCCGCTGTAATGTTCGCTGCTCTGTCCCGTTTTGTTCGCGGACACGCGTTTCGCTTTTTCCTCCGCCGTAAGACTGTCTATCAAATTCACAAGAAGAGACAGAATTATATACGCGAACGGTATGCATAAAAGTATGACGAATATTATCTTAAAAAATGCCATCTTTATCCGCGGCTTCCCCTTTTTCGCAGTTGTAACTATCTTCCATATTATAACACAGGGACCATTAAAATCCCATCTCTTTTAAGTCAGTCGCTATCGAAATGTAAAGATCCGTAATATCGAATTCTTCACCTTTTAAATTTCTGACCGGTTTCTGTCTGGAGTCTACTGCGTTCGGATGTGATATC
>CALDNM010000016.1 GCA_937915045.1 uncultured Clostridia bacterium | reverse complement strand
ATTTGTCGAGATCGGGAAGATCACAGGTCTCAAAGGGCGATGTCGTCATGGCTACTGTCAAGGGAGACATACATGATATAGGAAAAAATATCGTTAAGACGATAATGGATAATTACGGATATCACGTGATCGATCTCGGAAGAGATGTCGACCCGAGTGTGATAGTCGATACTGTGGTGGAAAATGATATCAGGCTCGTCGGCCTTTCAGCTCTGATGACTACAACTCTCGACAGTATGGAAGAGACGATCGCTGAGGTCAAGGCGGCGAAGCCGGACTGCAGTGTAATGATAGGGGGCGCGGTGATCACACCGGAGTACGCGAAAGACGCGGGCGCTGACCATTACTGCAAGGACGCTATGCAGGCGGTTTCGACGGCTAGAGCGGTCTTTGGAGAATGATGGGAAAATAATGTACATGCTCAAAAGAATAGAGTATAATTTAAGGCAGGTGAGCACAAAAAGGGAACACATATAGGGAAAGGAGGGTCCAGGGAGGATGGAGAATTTATCCACCGGGTCCGCGAAGACTATTTTGATCGTTGACGATGCTAAAGTCAGCCGCGATATGATGTGTGCTATTTTCATCGAAGAATACAACGTCATGGAAGCCGAAAACGGTGCCGAAGCGCTGAAGATAATGGAGAGAGAACGTGAGTCGATCTCTATAGTTGTCCTTGATCTCATAATGCCGGTCCTTGATGGTTACGGCGTTCTCGAAAAGATGAGCGAGGACCGCGAGCTTTCGAACATCCCTGTACTTGTGGTGACGGCTGCCGGGGAAGATACTGAGACTCAGATCAAAGTGTTTGACCGCGGCGCTGATGATATGATACTGAAACCGGTCAACGTGCAGCTTCTCAGGCATCGCGTGAGAAACATCATCGCGCGTCACGATCTGTATATAGCGAGCGAACAGAGCAAAGCTTTTGCCGAACGTTTAAAGCTTCAGCAGGAAGAACTGATACGTTCGAAGATCGACGATAAGACCGGGATATACAATAAGAACGCCTTTTTTGATAAGGCGGAAGAACTCATCAAAAGCGACCCGGACAGACTTTACTGTATCGTGCGCTGGGACATCGACAAATTCAAAGTATATAACGACATTTTTGGAATGGCAGAGGGAGACCGTCTGCTGATGCATATAGGTGATCAGTACAGAAAAGCACATATCAAAGGAATGGTATATGCTCATTTTGACGCGGATCATTTTGTGAGCTGCCTCCCCGCGGACGCGATCGATCTGGAAGAATGGGTGGCGGAAGCGACGGAATGGCTGTCTAAATTCAACACCG
>CALDNM010000015.1 GCA_937915045.1 uncultured Clostridia bacterium | reverse complement strand
CGGGTGGTTTATGTCTCGCATGCTTTGCATGCTCGACTGGCTTATAAGCCAATAAACAAACGGACGGCTTTCGCCGCCCGCCTGAAAAATATTCATTGTTTATAACAGATAGTACGATTAGCACATCTCCCAAACAGCTGCCATAGCAGGGCCGCCGCCTACGCAGAGTGATGAGCATCCATATTTTCCGTTTCTCTTCATCAGCTCATAGAACATGCTGACCTGGATCCTTACGCCTGTGCATCCTACCGGATGTCCGATAGCGATACCGGAACCGTTTACATTCGTGATGTCCATAGGAAGGTTCAGTTTCTTTTCGCAAGCGAGGAACTGTGCAGCGAATGCTTCATTGAGTTCCCAGTAATCGATCTGATCCTGCTTGAGTCCAGCATACTTGAGAGCCTTTGGAATAGCTACTGTAGGGCCAAATCCCATTCTCTGAGCCTCTACGCCGCCCGATGCTGTAGCCAGGAGCTTAGCGATAGGTTTGAGGTTGAGTTTCTCTACCATCTCTCCGCTTACGAGAACCATAGCAGCAGCTCCGTCGTTGATCCCGGAAGCGTTTCCAGCTGTGACTGTTCCGTCCTTCTTGAACGCAGGTCTGAGTCTTGCGAGCTCTTCCATTGTTGTATGTCTAGGATGCTCGTCTCTTTCAACGATCACATCGCCTTTTCTCTTATGTACTGTGACAGGAACGATCTCGTCCTTGAACTTGCCTGCGTCGATAGCGTCAGCAGCTCTGTTCTGTGACATCATAGCGAGCTCATCCTGCTCTTCTCTTGTGATGTTGAACTCTTCAGCCAGGTTCTCAGCTGTAACTCCCATGTGGTAGCCGCTGATCGGGCAGTTGAGTCCGTCATATGTAAGAGCGTCAACTAATTTCTTGTCGCCCATTCTTATTGTTCTAGCACCGTTCAGAACGTATGGAGCATTACTCATGCTCTCAGCGCCTATAACCATACCGATGTTTGTCTTGCCAAGCATGATCTGCTGTGACAGGATCTCTGTAGCTCTCATAGCTGAACCGCAGAGCTGGTCGATAGTGCATGCATAACCTGTGTAAGGAAGTCCGAGCGCGTACTGGAGCTGTCTGCCAGGGTTCCCGCCGGATCCGCCTTTATATATCATTCCGCAAGTAACTTCTTCGAACTTGTCCTTTGCGATCCCGGATCTTTTGATCGCCTCTTCTCCGACGATAGTTCCGAGCTCAATGTTCTTAAGCGGCGAAAGGCTTCCCATAAAATCGCCGATAGGTGTTCTGCATGCAGATACTGCATATACTTCATGTAGTTTGTCCATAACATTTCTCCTCATTAAAAATTATTATTGTGCTAACGTCAATTCTTTTTATAAAGTTTGTTAAACAATTAACCAACTGCTTCTTACATAATAACATGTATTTCCATAAGGTCAACCTAAATTTTCAAAAATCCACATATTTTTTGATACGGTTCTAAAGTTATTTGACTCCGAACTCATTATCAAGTTTATCATGCTTGTCGAAAAGCAGATTGTACTGCACCTGCCGATAAGCCTCTACAGCCTTGTATCCGCTGGAACTCTTATCGTCCAGGCTGTACTTCGTCCCGTCCTTCGTCCAGTAACCCAGCGCCGTGAGCGCAGGCACATCCGAGTGAAGATCGAGCAGATACTTGTCATAATCCGTGAGCCTGAGCCCCGCGTTTTCAAAGATCAGCGACGGCACATACTCAAGAGACAGCTTCCCGAACGACCCGGAAGTCCCTCCGGAATTCATATCGTCCTTCTCATCTATATCGTAATTCGCCCACATCACATACGGCACATAATACTTGCTGAGCGTCTGCAGATCCGAAGACTTGTACGCCGGGTGCGACTCGAGCTGGCTCTTCGCCGAGGAGTCGAACGATGGCTGATGATCGCCGTACATAAATATTATCGTCGGCTCGTCCTGCTTCTCGAAATACTCCGTGAGCTCCTTGAAAGCGTTATCCGATTCTTTGATCAGCGACAGATAAGTGTTGATCGAATCCGCGGCGTCGAAGTTCGTGACCCTGACCGGCTCCCTGAACTTATATGTATTCTTCGTATATCCGCCGTGATTCTGTATCGTGACATTGAACACGAAGAGCGGGCTGTCCCCCTTTGTCTCATACATCTTTTCCACATCTTTGTAATCCTGGCTGTCGCTCACCATCCCGCGGATCTTTTCCTTCCCGCGCAGCTGGCTCGTCTTGTCGTAAAACAGCGTACCGTCGAAGCCAAGAAGCTCGTAAACACTTTTGCGGGTATATCCGCTGCTGTAATACGGGTGGAACCCGATGGTTTTGTATTCTGTCTTCTGGGCTTTCAGGGTCTCGATCATGCTCGGGACTTTCGATTTGAGATACTGCGTGAACGGTACGCTGCCGTAAGGCATGAACGCCATCGTGCACCTCATGAGCGTCTCGAATTCGGAGTTCGCCGTCGGCCCGCCCGTTATCGACATGTTCATGTAGCCCTTCTGCGTGTTCTTCGTCAGGCTCCTTATGTAAGGCATATAATCTATGTTCGTCTTGATGTCCGCCGTGACTGCAAGGTCGCTGAACGCTTCGTTCTGTATTATTATTATATTCGGCTCGACGTACTTCCCCTTCGAGTCCTTCACGCCGACATGAGTCTGCTTCGCCGCCGTCTTGTCGTACGAAACCGCGCCGCTGTCCACAGCCTTCTTCGCTTTGTCCGCGCTGTAATTCTTAAGCGTGACGCTGTTCACCGAGTTCGCGTTGCTCATGAAATACGGTATGTATCCGTTGTACGTGACGTTCGTATTGTAGTCCCACGCGACACCGAAAATGCCGCCGTAAAGAGCCCCCGTGATAAAGAGGACGATGACACCCGTCACCATTACTGCTTCACCAACAGCGGTAGTGATCGCTCTCGTTTTCCCGGTCTGCTTCTTCTCGCTCCGCACGTTCCTGAGCAGGAGAACGATGACGATCCCGGCCAGCGCGACGAGAAGTGATATATAGAAGTAATGGTCGAGCTTCAGTTTGTAGTTGTCCGCCACGCTTAGTGCCGTTCGAACTACAGTAAGGTCGCCGAACATGATGTAGTTCCCGCGGAACTGCATGACGAGATAGTTCGCGAATCCGATGAACCACGCGCAGACGATGCTGATCACCGCGCCGGGCTTCACGGATCTGAAGAGTATGTAAAAAAATACCTGCAGGATGATCCAGTAACAGATATTGAATCCCTTCATATTCTCTATGACGTTTGTCTTCGAGCCGCACTGATATTCGAGTACGAAAAAGCAGAGCACTGAGACGAGTATGATCTCCGCCGGCTTCTAACCACTGATACCTGTCCATGACGCGCGCGCGTTTCCACTTCATGAAATGACGCCAGTCGGTGACAGGCAGGATGAACGCGATCCACGCCAGGCACCAGTGTATGTATGCCCCGCTCTCGCCATTGATATATTCGTTCGCGACATCATTGAAATACGTCGCGTTATAACGCATCACGAACCACAGCAGCGCGAAACCTATGACCCATCTGAGTGCCGCGACGAGCGCCCTCTGACGCTCAGGCTGCTTCATGTCTTTTTTGAATTTCGGTCTGACCGCGAACATGGAGATCCAGTAGAATATCACGAACACAGGTATCCACAGGAACACGAACGCCCAGATGAGATTCATCAGCATGTCCGTGAAATTCGCCGCCGCGTTCCCGACATTGCTCGCGATCTGGATATCCTTGTCAGCGAGCGTCTGAGTCAGAGTCGCGTCGCCTCCAAACAATTTGTAACTTGCATAAAGAATGCTGACCGTAAAAGCAGCTGTGATAATAAGCGATAATATCAGGACAATGAAAAAGCTCTTTCTATGCGTACCAAAATAACGTGGAAGCGAGATCTGCTGCTCCACATATTTTTTTCTTTCTTTGCTTTTTCCTTTACGCGTCCTGTCCCTAAACATAGGATTATTTTATCACCTCCGACGCCAAGTGTCGACGATAAGAGGCAAAGAAAAACCGGAGACTTGCTCCGGTTTTCCATACTTCTCATTTTATTCTCTTTCAACTTTCATCTTCAGTACTTTTTATTTCGCGTCCGTGATCGCGTATTTAGCTGATCCCTTCTGTGTCGAATCATATGTTACCAGATATTTGCTGTCACTCGTCGTGTATTTGAACGATGTAACTTTATTCCCCGGTGTTTTCAGTGATGTGATTGTACCGCTGACTTCTGCAAGACTCTTGACTTTATCTACAGCCGGTGCTGTTGAAGTACTGTAGTCTTCACTTGTGAGCGTCTGCGCTGCCAGTGTGACTGCTCTTGCTTCAACTATTGCTGTTTTCTTCTGCGCCTTGCTGATGTATCCCACCATCGACGGGATCAGGATCGCTGCCAGTATCGCCAGTATGACGAGTACTACGATGATCTCAACAAGTGTGAAACCTTTTTTGTTGTTAGGCTTTCTGCCCATCTGCATTTTGTTTATAGTCGTTGTCATCTTTTCCATAATAAATACCTCCTGTAACCCCGTACTATATGATTCCATATTTACATTTACTTGATATTTGACTGCTGAAATTAGTGTATTTCTTTCAATGTCATAACTATACCAAAAATGCGCACAAAATGCAAGTCTGTTTTAGAAATATTATTTTTTATTTTATCTTGTTAAATTGTTTATTCTAATATCGCCTGTAAAAAAGCCGTGAGCCCTTTATCACAAAAAGACTCACAGCGTAAATTCTCTGACTTCGCAAGGTAAAGGTGACGTCCACTCAGCGTTGATATCACGATGCTTCAGGACCGTCTCTATCACCCTCATCACTGCTTCATGCGACACAAGGATGAAGTCCATATACGGATCGTTCTTCAGTATCCTCTTGACCGCAGACAGCACGCGGTACTCGACATCGAAATAATTTTCGCACGTATCATTGAACCTGAACTTGAAGAGATTCTCCTCCCGCTGTTTGAATTCATTTGGATACTTTTCCTTTACGCTGGATACCAGCTTGCTGTCCCATGGTCCTCTGCTTATCTCACGGAACGCCCGATCGTATATCACCGATCTGAACACCGGACTCATCTCGCGGATGATCTCCGCCGTATCAGCTGCCCTCGAAAGATTGCTCGAATAAATATGCTCGGTCCTGTACTGCCCATGCTGCATCGCGTACGCGACCTTCGTCGCCTGGATTATCCCTTCCTCGCTCAGCCGAAAATCCGACTGCCCGAAGAAGACTTTTTCTTCAGGACGTTCCACCAGCGCGTGCCTTATGAGAATGAACCTGTGCCCCTTCGCGAGATCGTAAATGTTCTCGTCGACAGATCCGCTTTCGCAGTAATGGCACACCTGCCTGTACCCTTTTTCTGTCGCTGTCGACATGACGACGCTTTCGCTCTGTGTCTCGATGTAGAAAACGTTTTCGATATTGTCAGCGGTTATGTGTCTGAATCCCGGATCCCCCACGATGACCGCCGCTTCATCTTTATACGATACCGGCATATAGACCGGATAACCCGGTTTGCCATAATAACAAGGAAAGATCATTGCCTTTCCTTTTCTGTCATACTGCTCTTCGATCTGATCACGACGTTCAAGTATGAAATCAATTATCTCTGATTTTACCGCCGCCGCGGACGGAGGCAGTATGAAAAAGCCGTCCTCATCACTCGTAAGAGCATCAGTGGCAGCTTTCATATAAGAAGCCGGGCCCCGGGAATACCCAGGGTCATAAACTTCTGTAAGTCCATATTTATCGATAAGAGATCTGAATCTTTCGCGGCGATATCCCGTCACTAAGATGATCCTTCCGATATCAGCCTGTCCGGCCGCTTTTATTATCCGCTCCACTGCCGGCTCGCCGGCAATATTGCTAAAGGCTCTCTGCTCGCCGTTCGCTTCAGCGTTCACCGCGACAGGGATAATGACCGATGTCATTCCACAGCTCCTTCTTTCGCTTCCTGTTCAACATAATCGTCCGCGAGTTCATTTACTTTTTCGAACTCGTCAACAAGCTCCTGCGGCACCTTTGTCGCAAGGCTTACTGCAATAATAAACACAGCCGACGCGATACATCCCGGGATGATCTCATATATATCGAATATCCCTCCGCTCATGTTGTACCAGAAGAGATCCACGATCCCCCCGGCCAGCATGCCGGCTATAGCGCCCTGTTTCGTCATACGCTTCCAGAACAGAGAGAAAAGTATCAGCGGTCCAAATGCCGCGCCGAATCCTCCCCACGCACAGGATACGAGGCCAAATACCGAACTGTTCGGATCGAACGCCATGAATATCGCGACTATCGCAATGATCACTACAGTGATCCTCGACACCCAGACTATCTGCGGACCTTCTATATCTTTCTTGAATACTGTCGCGTATATATCTCTCGATACCGACGCCGATGTCACGAGGAGCTGCGAACTCGCCGTAGACATTATCGCCGCCAGTATGGCCGTCATGAGTATTCCCGAAACAACAGGATTGAACATCTTGTTTATCATTTCCATATAAACTGTCTCACCATCAGCAAGGTTCGGCATATACGCTTTCCCTATTACTCCTACGAGTATCGCCGCGGCCAAAGTGATAGTGACCCATACCATCGCGATGATCCTGGATTTCCTGATCTGGTCCGGCGACTCTATCGCCATGAATCTCGCGAGTATATGCGGCTGCCCGAAATATCCGAGCCCCCAGCCTAAAGCTGACGCAAGCAGTAATGTATCGATATGCCCCGCCGTGTCATGCGGTATGAAACCCATAGTTTCCGGAGTCACCTGCGCGAGTCTCGACGCCACTTCCGACCATCCTCCCATATGCGCAGTCGTGAGTATCGGTACGAGGATGAGCGCGAAAAACATGATCGTGCCCTGTATCGTGTCTGTCCAGCATACAGCGGTGAACCCGCCGAGCGCCGTATAAAGCAAGATGATCACAGCGCCTATGATCAGGCCCGTGACATAATTCATACCGAATATCGTCTTGAACAGCTTCCCGCCTGCAGCGAACTGTGATGAGGTGTATACCAGGAAAAATATCACTATGAATACTCCCGATAATATTCTTATCACATGCGACTTGTCGCGAAATCTGTTCTCAAAGAAATCAGGAAGCGTGATCGCGTTCCCTGAAATATATGTGTATTTTCTAAGTCTCTTAGCAACGAAAAGCCAGTTGAGATAAGTCCCTATCCAGAGCCCTATCGCCGTCCATATCGCGTTTTCCGTTCCCGAATAAACGACGTACGCCGTCCCCGGAAGTCCTATAAGGAGCCATCCGCTCATATCGCTCGCCTGCGCGGACATCGCCGTCACCCAGCTGCCGAGTTTTCTTCCCCCAAGTACGAACTCCGAAAGATCGTCCGTCTTGTTATAATTCTTTACCCCTATCCAGACCATCAGGCCCAGATAGAGAATAAAGATCAATGCAATAATAACCATATAATGTAACTACCTATTCCTATTTCACTTTTCACTTCAATATTTTATTTTATAACGTCTGTTCCCATGTACTGTCTGAGTACTTCAGGTACCGTCACACTGCCGTCAGCGTTCTGGTAATTCTCGAGTATAGCAGCTACCGTTCTGCCGACCGCGAGTCCGGAACCATTCAGTGTGTGTACGAATTCAGGCTTGCTGTCCGCGTCTCTCCTGAATCTCAGGCTTCCGCGTCTTGCCTGGAAATCGAGGCAGTTCGAGCACGAAGAGATCTCAACATATCTTCCGTAGCTCGGCATCCATACTTCGATGTCATAAGTCTTCGTCGCGGAGAATCCGAGGTCGCCCGAGCAGAGCACGATGACTCTGTAAGGCAGGCCGAGTCTCCTCAGCACCTCTTCAGCGCAGTCTGTAAGCGACTCGAGTTCGTCGAACGAATTCTCAGGCTCGCAGAGTTTTACCATCTCGACCTTCTGGAACTGATGCTGTCTTACGATACCTCTGGTATCTCTTCCGGCACTTCCGGCTTCTCTTCTGAAGCAAGGTGTATACGCCGTGTAATAAAGCGGCAGCTCATCCGCCGAAAGCATCTCTCCGTCCCTCAAATTCGTCAGCGGGACTTCCGCTGTAGGGATCAGGAAGAAGTCATCAGCCGGCATACCATACATGTCGTCCTCGAACTTCGGGAGCTGGCCTGTGCCGGTCATGATATCCCTGTTCGCGATGAAAGGCGGCAGGATCTCCTGGAAGCCCTGCTCCTCCACATGCAAATTCAGCATAAAGTTGATGCACGATCTTTCCAGTCTCGCGCCGAGCCCTTTATATACAGTGAACCTCGCGCCCGCTAGCTTCGCTCCTCTGTCGAAGTCCAGTATATCGAGATCAGTACCTATATCCCAGTGCGCCTTTGGCTCGAAATCGAACTCCGTCGGTTTGCTGTGCTTTCTCAGTTCCACATTTTCGCTGTCGTCTTTTCCGAACGGCACCGACTCATCCGGTATGTTCGGGATATCGAGCATAGCCGTATGCAGTCTCTCTTCTGCATCCGCAACCTGCTTGTCGAGGTCCTTTATCTCATCGGAAAGCTTTTTCATCTCAGCCATGAGTTCCGTCGTATCCTCTCCCGCCTTTTTCATCTTCGGGATGTCGGCCGATTTCACACTCTGCTGATGCTTCATGTCCTCGACTTCCGCAAGAAGCTCTCTTCTCTTTTTATCGAGCTCCACCGCTTCATCGATAGGGAACTCTCCGCCCCTCATACCGATTTTCTCTTTTACGTATGGCAGGTCTTCTCTTAGTCTTTTAATGTCTAACATTTCTCTCTCCTAAAATATATTTCTGACGTACACACTGTAAAGATCCTGCAGATCTTCAATCATTTCCTGCATCTCTATCTGCAGCTGTGACGCCTTTTCAAATTCTCCCGTATGGAGCGCGATGCTGATCCTCGTGAGCAGGCACTGTTCCTCGAGCGTATCCTGCCCGAGCTGTTTCCTGATCTTATCGATCTTGCTCCAGTAAGTAACGTCATAATCCACACAATCATTATCTTTGTGCACCTTGACCGTTTTACGGATGAGTTTTCTCGTGTTCGGCATTATCCTTTCGAGAAGGTCTGTCTGCCATTTGTTCAGAGTAGCAATGCGGTAAGACTCGAGAATGAGATCATCCAGCACTCCGTCGCGTTTCAGTATCTCCGTCTTCTTTGGGAAGTCGTCGAACGCGCAGAGGTTTTCATATACCGTACGCGGCGCTCTTCCGAAGAGACGATCTCTCTCTGCCGCGTCGTACTCCGTGAATACGTTTTTTTCACTCCTGTAAGCTCTGTTCGTGTCAAGGTAGAAATCCTCTTCACCCACATGCTTGGATATCGATCGCTCGAGGTCTGCCGATGTCTTCTCATTCGAAAGAGCAGCATCGATGCCGTCCATCATCGCCATGTACGACGCCGCGAGTACGAGATACGTATCGCTGTGGGCGTTCGGTGATCGAAGTTCGAACCTCGTTGCCATCGGGTTATTCACATCTCTGACTACTCCGGCAAGGACAGTTCTGTTCCTCGAAGGACTCGTCTTTGAGATACCGAGCGAAGTCACCGCCGATACAGGCGCTTCATATCCCGGCTTGAGCCTGTTGAAAGCGTCATTCGTCGATGAAACGAACGGATTTATTATTTCATAGTTATTGAGCAGTCCCATGATAGCTCCGAATCCGATCGGGCTCAGGTAATCCTGAGTAAGATCCTTCGGGCTGAACAAGTTCACATGCTTTCCATTTTTGAGCGTGACAGCCACACCGAGGTGTGTATGCTCGCCGCTTCCCGCGACGCCCTCTATAGGCTTCGCCCTGTATGTGACATCGAGTCCGTGCATTCTGAACACGTCTCTGACAACATATTTGACCTGATTTTCATTATCTGCCGCCTGGATGGAATTAGTAAATTTCCAGTCGATCTCAAGCTGTTCCATGACATGATCATAATGACCCGTCTTTTCAAGGTGCGCCTTGACACCGCCCACTTCCTTATGTCCCATCTCGATATGGAAACCGTAATGGTCGAGCATGATCAGTGCTTCCTCAAGGGAAGACCTCACTGCCCCGATAGTTCTCTTCCAGTACTGCTCCTTGAGCGTCTGCGCTGTCGAGAGCATCTCCGAAGAGACCTCTTCATCCGGGGTCTTCACCCAGAACTCGAGCTCAGTCGCGCTTGTCAGATCCACCGTATCTATCTCGTCGACACTGTCAAGCCCAAGATTGTCAAACACATAAGGGTGCTCCTTCATCGTCTGGAGAAGGTCCTTCTTGAATGATTTGATGCTTTTTTTAAGCACCATCCTGGCTCCTACATATTCTGTCTTATTGTGTACGAGCGCCGAAGGTATTCTCAGCGTGCCCACAGGGAGCTTCGTCTCGTAATCGAGGTTCTTGAGGTTGTGGTCCACAAACCAGCAGTAATCAGGATCCGGGATTATATCCACTCTCGCGTCATTCAGTTCCGCTATCTTCGGCAGAATGGCGGATGAACCGTCTGTCTGCACACCATGCGACATGATCGCTTCCATGTCATTGAGGAACACCTTGACCGGGATCTTTTCATCCGTGTCGTGTCCTCCGATATCGATACCCACAAGAGATACGAATTTTACTTCAGGGTGCGCTTCAAGCACCTTTCTCACATCCTCGGGGCTGTGTTTGTCTACCGGGATGCTGAACAGCATTTTGTCTAAATCGAAGTCAAACATACTTCATTTTGTCCTTTCATGATCTATTTTAATTTATTTAGCATTGACTCAAGTTTGTCCATATACTTCCCGTAATCTGACCAGTTGCCTTCCTTCTGTGCCGCTATCGCCTTTTCATAATAACTCTGAGCCTTGCTTATGATCTCGGCCTGCGTCATCGCCTTGCTCGAACCGCTCGTCTTAGAACTCGAACTGCTGTTGCTGCTTGCCGTGCCTGCTCCATCACCAAACAGTGAGTTGAGAGCTTCACCAAGCGTAGATTCATAAGCGATCTGATCCTTGTAAGCGACTATGACACGCTTGACTTCAGGAATCGATGAATTCGTCGCTTCCAGATAGATCGGCTCTACATAGAGCAGCGAATCATTGATAGGTATAACGAACATATTGCCTCTGCTGTATATCGACCCGGATGAATTCCAGAGCGAGAATTCCTTGGATATCTCGGTGTTCTGGTCTATCTGAGCCTCGATCTGCATTGGTCCGTATATGACTTTGCTCTTCGGCAGTTTGTAAAGAACAAGCTTGCCGTAATTACTCCCGTCGTTCCTCGCGATGAGAAGTCCCGTGAGGTTCTTCTTATCCTTTGGAGTATATGGTATGGAGTTCACGAATTCCACCGAATCCTCGTCCTTGCCCGGCAGGCTGAGAGTATAGTAATTCGAAGTCATCTTCGTTTCCTTCGTTCCATATATATTGTTGGCGACCGCCCACATATCCTCCTTCTGATAGAATACCTTGACATCGTTCATGTGATATTTCTCATAAACTTCCGCCTGGATATTGAACAGCGTGTTCGGATATTTTATATGCTCCTGAAGAGCCTTCGGCATCTCGTCGAAATCCTTGAAGAGCTTCGGATATATCTTCTTGTATGTCTGAGCGATAGGATCGGTTGGATCCACTACGTAGTAATCAGTGTCGCCATTATAAACATCTACAACTATCTTCACGGAGTTGCGTATATAATTCGTCGTCGATGACGATGAATACGGCTCCGAGTACGGGTAATTGCTCGACTGCGTATAAGCGTCCATGATCCAGTAAAGCTTGCCGTTCACTGTCACCATGTACGGATCGTTGTCGTATCTGAGATACGGCATGATCTGTTTTACTCTCTTCTTTATATTTCTGTTTATGATTATCTTCGACTGGCTGTCGATGTTCGACGAAACCAGAAGCTTGAGAGAGTGCTCTTTTATAGCGAACAGTACTCTAGAGATCGGCGTCATATTTATACCTGCGGAACCCTCGTAACGAGTATATTTGTTCGCGTCGCCGTCAGGATAATCGAACTCATCTTCATCCGTCCCCACAACGACATAGTCATTTGTCATCTGCCCGAAATAGACCTCAGGTCTCTTTATCTGGAACAGATCTATATCCGATACAGGCGGGATATCCGAAAGCAGCATGTCCGGCTGCCCGGAAGCTGTGATCTTATCTACACGCGATATAGTAAGTCCATATCCATGCGTATATTTCAGATGCTTGTTGAGCCATGTATCCGATATCTTGTTTTCATTTATTTCACGTGGTGAAAGGAATACCTGCGTCTCCTTTCCATTTATGGTATATCTGTCTACATCTATATCTTCAAAGTCATAATACTGCCTTATACTTTGCGTCTGATTGTAGAACTTCTCAGCAGGCTGATAATCATTGATACGTATATTCTGTATCGTCTGATCGTTCGCCTTTATATCCGACGCTGTCAAAGTCCCCGTAGCGGAGAATGATTTGACATCCACATTCTGCAGTCCATAAGCGTCCTGCGTACATTCTATATTTCTTTCAAGATATTTGCTTTCCTTAGATATTTCATCAGGAGATACTACGAAGTTCTGTACGACAGCCGCTCCCGCGACGCCGATAACTCCCACAACGATCATGATCACCGGGATAGTGAGTATCTGCCTCGGTTTATTCTTTGTGATACCGTAAACTACACCGGCAGCTCCGAGGAATGAAAGGACCATGAGGATTCTGTATACCCAGAGAGTTACATGCGTATCAGTCCAGCCAGCTCCGTAAACCGCTCCAGTATGCGCGCTGAGGAGCCCGTATGACTTGAGGAAGAAATGCGCGCCAAGCAGGACGAACAGAAGTACTCCCACTATGATCAGCTGTTTTCTCGCGACAGTAAAGAGCGCTTTGAAATCCGATTCCTCTATCTGACTGTTTCTTGTATTATGCTGTTTCTTCTTAGACGCGTCACCGTTCCCGAACGGTATGTTGAATATGCCGCTGAATGACGAGAAAGGTCCGTCTCCCATATTTCCCGCGGAATTGAACGGATTGCTTCCGCCTTTTTTCTCTTCTCCGAATCCGGTGTCCCCATCAAATTCGCTGAAATCAGCGCCATTCGGTTCTTCCGATTTGTATTCATGCAGCGCCGGTCCTTTGTCCGTCATGAGCATCAGATAATATATAAGCGTCATGACTATGAAGACAATGATCACGATGATCAGCAGCGAAACAAGATTCGATATGAAATCCAGCTTGAATACATAAAACGAAATATCATGATGGAACAGCGGATCGTTTTTATCAAAACTCGTGCTGTTCGCGAACTGAAGAGTCTTGAACCACAGCTGAGTAGTCGCGAAATATGTGACGATAGCCCCAAACAAAGCGGCAAGTCCCCATGATATGTGGCTGACTTTCTTGCTCGTCTCAAAATCCGTAGTCGCTATGCTCGTATAGTAATTCTTCCTCATATGCTTGAAGTATACAAACGACAGTCCTGTGACAAGGATGAACGTCGGTATCCCGATCTCCAGCATCGTGATGAGCTTCTTCAGGAATACACTGATATAACCCAGTTCATTGAACCAGAGAAGATCAGTGAAGAAAGTTACAAGACTCAGAAGAATAACAATGACAGCAAGAACTATGAGCGCGATGATCGTGCCCTTATGCTCCATTTGCTTCTTGTCTTTTTTCTCTTTCTTTTTCTTTTCTTTCTTCGGCTTGTTAGGATCATCTTTTCGCCCAAACTTAAAGACTTTCCCTCCATTGTTCTGATTATCCACTTTGATTTCCTCCTTGGAACACACGCGCCGTCCCACGGCGCAGAAAGCAACTCAACTTCTCAATTATTACGCGTCAGTATGGTATATCACAGCACTCTGATATACAGAGCCCGCGCTTCCCGAACTTCCGTCTCCTTTTACCATCATAATGACCTTGTCGGTGACACTGTCTATCTTGTTCGAAATAGCACTGTCAGGAGCAATGAACTTTATACCCAGAAATGCCACTTCCAACGCAATGACTATTATCAATATTGTAACGGCGATCTTCCCGCCGCGGCTCATACGTCTTTCTTCTTCCGGCTCCGTCTCCGGCTCATCGGCCTTAGTCTCATCTTCGGATTCATCCTCAGGCTCTTCCGCCTCAGTCTCCTTGTCAGACTCGATCTCAGTCTCAGGCTCAGACACTTCCGCCTCAGGCTCATCGGCCCGAGCTTCTTCCGGCTCCTCTGCTTTGATCTCAGGTTCAGGCTCTTCAGCCTGGGCTTCTTCCGGCTCCGGCTCATCAACTTCGTCCGGCGGCTCGATATCGCTTATGACCTGATCCGGCTGCGCAGCATCGAACGAAAGATCATTCGATGAAGTGGATACCGTACCTGACATTTTCTTTTTCGGAGAAAACTTCTTGAAGATATCCGCTTCAGGCTCCGGCTC
>CALDNM010000014.1 GCA_937915045.1 uncultured Clostridia bacterium | reverse complement strand
GAACGCCGGTGTCTTCATCATTTCGGACGGAGTGAAATTTCTGCCCGCGCCTTCGCCGCTGCCGCTGTCACTCGAAACTTTTTTGGGCTCAGGCCGCCTGATGATCAGCGCGCCGCACACCAGCACGACCGCGATCGATATGCCGAGGATCCTGAATGTGCCGAACAGGCCGATGCCTCCGATCAGGACGCTGACTATGCTGCCGAGCACGATGCCGCCGAGGCCGAAGCCCATCAGCAATATGCCGGACGCGATCCCGGATTTTTCCGGGAACCAGCCGATCACTGAACTCAGGATCGAGTTGTAAGCCATCCCGACTCCGCCGCCGCACAGCACTCCGTAAAGGATGTACAGCATTATCAGCGAGCGGCCCGGCCTTGTCGGATCCATCATCGACGCTCCGAAGAATCCCGCGAACAGGCACACGGCCGCCGCGAAGATTATTATTTTCGGACCGACCTTTGGGAAGATCTTTCCTGAAAGGAATCCGCCGAGGCAGAAAAAAATCATTGAGATCGTAAAAGTCAGCGAGATCTGCGATGTCGTCCATCCCGCGAACAGCGAACCGATCGGCGTCTTGAATATCGACCACGCGTATATCAGTCCCAGAAAAAGCAGCAGCACCGTGCCTGCAGCCAGATATATCCACCTTCTCTTTTCCATACGTCCTCCTTACACTCCACTTACTGAAGAGTTCTCTTTTATTCTATCATAAAGTCTCCAGTTACAGGAGAGTCAATATATTTTCTATGCGAAAACAGCGGCTCCGAAGAGCCGCCGCCTGCGATTGATTATGGTGTTTTATTTATTAGAGGTGTTACTTATTATATTTACCAGCCTCTGCACTTTTCCAGTACTGAGTCCGGGATACGTCCGTTCACGAAGTCATCGATCGATCTGTCGATGATTCCCATGGCTTTGTCGATCTGGTCGTAAGATATGATCAGCGGCGGCTGGACCCTGAGGACGAATCCGGCGAACTGGATCATGACGAGGCCGCGTTCGTAGCAGCGCCAGCAGATCTTGCTGGTCGCTTTCGGATCAGGCTCATTTGAATTCTCTTTCACGATCTCGACGCCTATCGAAAGTCCCATGCCGCGGATATCACCAATGATGTCATACTTCTTTTTCAGTTCTTCGAATCCGCGTTTGATATATTCGCCTTTCCGCGTCACTTCGTCAAGGAAGCCGTCAGCCGCGATTATGTCGAACGACGCCGCCCCGCCGGCGCAGGCCATTGGATTCCCACCCATTGTGAACAGGTGAGCCGGAGCCGGAAGCGTGTCGATTATCTCACTTCGGGCCATGAAAGCCCCGAGAGAAAATCCGCCTCCTATACTCTTACCCATTACTACACCGTCAGGTTCGATGCCGTCATAATTCTCTATAGCGAACCACTTGCCGCAGCGACCAAACCCCTGCTGCACCTCCTCAGAGATGAACAAAATGCCGTTCGCGCGGCAGAGCTCATAAAGCTTTTTCATAAACAGCGGATGCGCCGGTATCAGACCGCCGTCACCCTGGATCGGCTCGATTATCACCGCTGCCATTTCTTCAGGAGGCAGATAAGTTTCGAGCGCGTCCTCGAGCTGACTGAGGCATTCCGCGTCGCAGCTGTCCCGATCCTTTCCGAACGCGCAGTGCGCGCAGTTCGAAAACGGGAAATGATATATCTCCGGGAGCAGCGGGCCGAGGCCCTTCTTCATGCGCGACGTCACCGTCGACATCGACAGCGCGCCGTACGAGCACCCGTGGTAACCATTGATAAATGTGATTATTCCCGGCCTGCCTGTGTATGCTCTCGCGAATTTCATCGCCGCGTCATTCGCGTCCGCTCCGCAGTTGCCATAGCAAACCTTCGCCGGACCTTTCCCCGGGAAGACCGAAGCCAGCCTTTCGGCCAGCTCGATCGCGGGGTTATTGTAGACATAAACCATCGAATACTGCATGCATCTGCGCATCTGAGTCTCCGCCGTTTCCAGCAGCTTCTCGTTGCCGCCGCCGAGATCCATCGACCCGGCGCTCGACAGGAAGTCGATATACTCATTCCCGTCGATGTCCGTTATCGTCGCCCCGTCGTATCTATCGATCACGAGCGGGAAATATTTCAGCAGATTGCACGGCGCGATCACAGCCTCATGCCGTTTGACCGCGGCTTCACATTTAGTTGTCGTCTTTTCTATGTCCATTTATTCATTGCCCTTTTGTCGGTCCATCAGCTTTAAACTGCTTTTGGTGTATCGTTATTACTCGGCGTATTCAGTTTCCTGCTGTCTCCAGGGATGAATGCTCCGATGACTGCGCCAACTGCCGCAGGTACGATCCATCCAAGTCCGAAGCTCGCAAGAGGCATAGCGTTCACGAATGACAGGCCTGCCACCTGGCAGATGCCCATAGCGAACGCGACCAGAGCCGCGATGTTGAATACCATATCGCGCTTGATGAACTTCGAGAAAAGCCCGAGAAGCACCATCGCGATGAACGGAGGATATACGATCTCGAGGATAGGAACAGCGATCAGTATGATCTTCTGTACGCCCATTACTGAGAGAACAGCGCCGAGTACGCAGAACCCGATAACGAGCCATTCGTACTTGAGTTTTCCATTCGAGATCTCTGTGAAATATTCGCATCCTGCAGCCGCGACACCGATAGCCGATGTGAGGCATGCAAGGAGTACGATGATCGCGAGGATCGCGAGTCCGCCTTTGCCCATGAGGACCTGAACGATATTTACGAGAAGAGTCGTCTGCTCTACAGTCGAGTCATACTGCGAACCGACGCATGCGCCGAGGTAGTACAGACCGATGTATATGACTGCAAGGAGCGATGTGCCGATGATGCCGGCCTTCGCGAGAAGCTTGCTCTTCTGATTTGAATCCGTGTAGCCCTTCGAGTTGATCGACGCGAGCACGACTACTCCGAAGAGCGTGCCGCCCATAGCGTCCATCGTCTGATATCCGTTCATGAGGCCATTCGCGAAAACGTCTTTGATCTGAGGATCGCCGACAGATCCGATAGGATCTACGATGCCCTTTACTATCATGATCACCAGGAAAATCAGAAGTCCCGGTGTGAGGATCTTGCCGATGTAGTCGATAACCTTCGATGACTTGAACATGAAGAAGAAAGTCAGAGCGAAGTAGATTATCGCGAATATTACCGGTGAGAAGTGCGGAGCGAACGGTTTGATCGCTACTTCGAACGCCGTCGCGCATGTCCTCGGTACTACGAATACCGGGCAGATGAAGAATACCATCAGGCACCCGAGCAGTACGTCGAGCCATTTCCATGTCCTCGACAGGACCGCGATACCCTTGATATCTCCGGCTTCTACAAATTTACTTGAGGCTAATATTCCAAGAGCCGCCAGTACGGCATCTCCTATGATGTAAGCTATTATTCCAGCAACATTGCTTCCGTCGAGTACTCCAAGGTACGGCGGAAAGATCAGATTCCCGGCGCCGAACCACATCGCGAACAGCGCGAGTCCGGTGACCCATGTATCCTTTCTTAAATTCAATCCTTCCGGATTAAGTGTTTTTCCCATTTTTTCTCCTCTTCCCCTTCAACGGGGATAACCTAAACATAAATAATTTCCGAGTTTAAGCCTCGACCCACGAGATCAGTTTTTTCGCGATCTCTTCGGTGAGCGTGATCCTCATATCCGGGAAGCAGTGCGTCGAAGGAAGTTCCATATAATCAGTCTTCCCCTTGCCGACAGCCGCGATCTTGTCCGCCAGATATTTTCCGTTGACACTGACTTTCGCGACATTGTCATTCGAGCCTCCGATAATGAGCAGCGGCGTATCCGCTATCTGCTCCGCCTTATACTCGATCTCAAATTCTTTCTGATGATCTTTCAGTTCTTTATAAAGCTCCTGCCACGTTGTATTCAGCCATTCAGCGCCGAAAGCGATCGGCCCTTCCATTACTTCTTT
This sequence comes from uncultured Clostridia bacterium, assembly GCA_937915045.1. Lineage (GTDB taxonomy): Bacteria > Bacillota > Clostridia > Peptostreptococcales > Anaerovoracaceae > JALCRY01. The sequence goes on along the minus strand of CALDNM010000014.1, from coordinate 7,555 downwards.
CTCAGAATCATCAGTCTGCGCGAGCATGTATTCACGTCCGAAATCGAACGGAGCCAGCGCGATCGCGCCCTTGATGCCCGAGCAGTCCGCCGTCGTGTGCAGCGTAGCGAACCCGCCCATGCTGTGACCGACCACGAAGATATTGTCCGGATCTATGTTGTAAAGTTTCTGGTTTTCCTCATCCTGAAGGAACGCGAGACCTGTCTTAGCGTCGTCGAGAACATTCGCGAACGAGAATTTCCCGTCGCATCCCCACGAACCGCTGTAATGCATCGTGAGCACGTTGAAGCCGACACGCCTTAGTGCCTGCGCGATGTCGAGATTCTGTTCATTCCCCGGATAGCCGTGAAGCAGCAATACAGACGGATGTTTTTCATTTCCGCCCGCGCGGAACAGGACCGCGAAAAGCGTTCCTCTGTTTCCCTTCATGAGTAATTCTTCCTCATTAGGCGCATAAGGATCGTCGCCAAAAATGTTGTCACGGAACAGGTATTTAATATCCATGTTTACCTCCCATACTTTTTTGTTATTGATTTGTAATAAATAATAAGTGATAAGTAGTTCGTTTTAAAACTTTTTGATGCATCTGAAGTGCTTTTTTTGCTCTGTCTTAATTTTCTGAAACGCATAAAATAAGGAGCGCACTTTTGTCTGAGCACAATATTATATCCGCCGGTTTGTTTAGTAAAGATAATAAAAATCATTGCAGGGATGAGGTGTGATTCATCTGCTCGAAACACGCCTGAATTTCAACATTTACGCAGCATCGGCAGCCCTGTTTCGCAGTCCGGGCAGTCAAAAAAAGATGATGTTTTGATAATTTTTCCTAAGAAAAGTCTTGAATTTTTCGCTTTCTATGTGATACTATTTTATAGTTGAGTTGCGAAAGCGTAAGTCCAAACGGGGACTTGCGCTTTTTTTATTGGAGGTCAGAAAATAATGAACGAAAACAATATAAAGAAGAATAATATGAAAGCGATAGCTGCATCGATACTTTCACTGTCGCTGCTGACAGTGATGGCGGGAGCCGCGGTGGCCCCAGCTCTTGGCGTGATCGAAAATCACTTCGCCGGTGAGAACAAGCTGCTGATACAGATGATCATCAGCACGCCCGCGATATTCATCGTCCTCACAAATCTTATCTTTCCGGCTCTTTGCAAGCATATGAAAATAAAGACGATGGTCATGACAGGACTCATCCTGTACACCGCCGGCGGATGCGCTGCAGGGACGTTCGATAATATCTGGGCCGTCCTTTCGATGCGCGCTCTCGTCGGAGTCGGAGTCGGCATCATCATGCCGCTCTCAACAGGACTGCTTACACTTTATTTCCCGAAAGACGCCCATGAAAAAATGATGGGATACTCGTCCGCGATGAATCAGATGGGCGGCGTCACAGCGACAGTCATCTCCGGCATCCTCGCGCAGTTCAGCTGGAGAGCGAGTTTCCTCGTTTACCTGATGGGGCTCATCAGCATCGTGCTATGCCTCATCTGCCTGCCGAACGACAAACTCATCACCGCAGGCAGACCCGGCAAAAATACTGGGCGTAATAAAAACAGCACGGCCAAAGAATTCCTGCCGTACATCGTCGCGATGTTTCTGCTCATGATTACATTTTTCATCTACCCGTCGAACTTCGCGATCGAGACTTCAGCAGACGGAGTCATCGCGCCGAAATTCATCACATTCATAATGGCCGGCATGGACCTGACGGCGTTCGCGGGCGGCCTGATGTTCGTGACGATAAAAGCGAAACTCAGAAGCAGGACAGCACTGTTCGCGCCGTCTCTGTTCCTCGCGGGCTATATACTTCTGACATTTGTCGGCGGATGGGCAGGCACGCTCATAGGATCTGTCTTCATCGGTTTCGCGAATGGTGCCGGCATCCCGTTCATTATTTCAGAAGGATCGAAAAAGGCCGGCAGAGCCGCGGCAGCCACAGTGCTCCCGCTCATCTCCGCGGCCCTCTACCTCGCGCAGTTCCTGGTGCCGATCCTCATCAGCGCGGTCTCCTCGATCTCAGTTCTGTCCGGAGTCACGCATCTTCCGTACATGACAGCGATCGTCACATCAGCGCTCTTCCTGACTTGGTCAGCGCTTTCCTTTCGCGACCGCGCGTCAGAAAAAACACAGCTAAAAAAAGAAGAGCATCGCGCGGCTTAGTCAAATAACACGCGATATCCCTTCTTATGATCTGATCCTCATCTGGTACGGAACGACATCCTGATCTGTCTGCCGTCATCCTCATATATCACTGTCCTGTTCCTGCCTTTAGCCTTTGCGGAATACAGAGCCGAATCCGCCTGATAGATCCACCTTTCGAACTTTGTTTCCTCATCGATACCGATAAAAGTCAGGCCTATGCTTATGGTCACACGCCCAACTTCATTGTCTCCGTTCTCGATGCGCAGGCTGCTTACATTCTCATTCAGCTCGCGGCAGATCGAAAACGGATCTGTTTTTCCGTCCCTTTCAAAGAGTACCGCGAACTCCTCTCCGCCGTAACGATAAAACGTGACCGGATATTTTTTTGCCGCTTTCCTGAAACACCTTCCGATCTCCTCAAGACATTTGTCGCCGACCTGATGTCCGTACGTATCGTTGTACGATTTGAAATGGTCCACATCGATCATAGCTGCAGCGTAGTAACGCTGCTCGCTGTTGATGTTCTCTGCCTCTTTGAATGTGTTGAAAAGCTTCCGCCTGCTGAAAAGCCCCGTCAGCTGATCTATCATTTCCCGCAGGTCGCCGAGCCTCCTGAGCTCGAAATTTTCCAGCCTCATCTGCCTGAAAAAGCCTCCCAAAATCAGTCCGATCAAAAGCACTATGATCGTATCCACCAACTCATCAAGAGCCAGAAGTTCGCTTTTGAAAATCATTACCGGGATCAGATAGATGCCCGTCAGGCATATCACCGTCGCATTGACGCGCGCGCTCTTATCCAAGATGAAGATCGGCATCATCATTATAACGAGCACTACAGTGACACAGATCTCATTGGATATCACAAAGCAGCTCGTCGTGATACTATAGGCGAACAACATTATGAAAACCGTATAGAGCAAAAAAACAGGCTGCACGCCTTTAAACATTTTAGAAATGAAAAACATCAGACCAAGCAACGCCGTGATCACCACATATGGGATCAGCATCATATGATATGACGGAACGATCATCGCGATCACGATCAGGATCAGAAAAACCAATGTGAGCACGCCTGAAATCGCGACGAGCACTTTCGAGTTCAGTGTCGTCACGTCCTCTTTATTATTTCGAAACAGTTCCTGCTCGCTGCGCTGACTTGCCCTGTTGCCCTTAAAGATCCCCAAGTGGTATCACCCCTGCCTATAAATGTTCTGATCCCTTGTTTCTCTTATTATACCTCATTTCAGGCATGAATACATGAAAAGGTTTTCTATATGAACGGTGTCATATATGCAGGGATCATCATTATGTCCTTTTCCCTTTGCATATCTTTTGTATATATGAGATATTTTTCTCTGACCCTCTCAGAATATTTCTGTGAAAACGCGTCTATAGAAGCATGCGTCCTGTATCCCGACGATTTGACTTCGACCGGGCAGATCTTGCTGCCTCTAGATAATATAAAATCGATTTCATAACTGTGATTCGATGTCTCATTTAAAAAAGTATAATAGAATAACTCATTTCCCGCAGTTTGAAGCATCTGCGCAACTGCATTTTCATACACATAGCCGAGATTAGTGGCAATTTTATCGCTCAGCAGCTTTTCATAAATAATATTTTCCGTGAAATCTTTATCTTTGAATGCCAGTGTGACAAACAGTCCTGTATCACTCAAAAATAATTTATATCTGTTGATATCTTTAGTCAATGACATCCCCACATTTGGATCATCCGCGTGATAGGCGATATTCACAGTCAATGAGTCGACCATATCCGCAATATAATTGGACGCTCTTTTCGATTTGATTCTAGGATCGATGCTTGAAGCTCTGTATCTGGAAGCATTCTTGCTTAGCTGAGCCGGAATCGCATCAAAAAGAGCAGTAAGACTTCCCGATGGGTCGATCTTCCTGAAATCGTCCTCATATAACTCCAAAATATTTCTCTTAACAATGTCGACCTTGCTGAAATTATTCGTATCTATATATTCATTCACAGCCTGCGGCATACCGCCAACCAGCATATACAGCCTGAAATCACGCATAAGCTTGCGGTGGACCTCATTCCCCAAAGAAACTCCGTTTTCAAAAGCAGTCCTGATCAGCCCGACTGTAGTTTTATCATCAAGCGCCCATCTAAATTCTTCATGATCCATCGGATACATAGTCAAACGCGTTTCCTCGCTTGGAATAAGAATGTCCTTGATATTCTTTTTTATGCTTATCAGCGAACCCGTTTCAATATAATCATATCTTCCGTCCTTCACGAGATGTTTTATTGCTTGCCTCGCAAGCGGCTGAAGCTGTACCTCATCGAATATGATCACAGAGTTCCTTTCATGCAGGTCTGTATTGAAAAGCAGCTGAAGCCTAAGAAAAAAATAATTCAAGTCAGACATGTCATCAAATAATTGAGATATCTCTCTGGATGTATTGGAGAAGTCTATCAAGATATAAGTCTCATATTCTCTCTTCGCGAATTCCTCAACGATCGTAGACTTGCCGACTCGCCTTGCCCCCTTTATCAATAACCCCGTTTTACCATTTGATTCTTCTTTCCACCGAAGCATCTTTTCATATATTTTTCGTTTGAAAATTCTTTCACTCATGGCTATCTCCCCTTGCTGTCCAACACTGCTTACTCAGTAGATTATATCACTTAAAGACGTGATCCCCAAATCTTTTTTTTGCTAAAAGTGCCTTTATCCCCGAATTCAAATAACCTAAAAGTGCCATAGTCCCCAAATTCATGCAGATTTCGATTTTTTCGGCGTTTTGGCATTTATCACTTTTAAGAATGTATTTACCGCCTGATCGCCTCATCATATCTTTTCGCCAGATCGACCAGTTCATCCGTCCGCGCCAAGACCTTCAGCCACTCCGCGGGTATCGAATCGCTTCCGTAGAGTATCCCCGTGATCGAGCCTGTGATCGCTGCAACGGTGTCTGTATCTTCTCCCAAATTGACCGCGGTCACGGCAGCATCCTGATAGTTTTCGGTATTCAGCACGCACCACAGCGCCGCCTCGAGACTGTCCCCGACTCCTCCGGCTTTATCGGATCGCCGCCGTCAATGTGCATGCAGTAGTATCAGCTCGTCTCTGCTCATGAACTCGACCGGCACACCGAGCGCGTCCGCCGTCGCCATGCCAAGAAGCACATCGACAGACACGCACCCGTGAGAGCTTTTGATTTATAGCTAGTCATTCTTTTTCTCCTTTTTTCATTATCGTAACACGTTTTTCGTCTGTGCGCCGATCACTACTCTAGTTTTATTTCTTTTTACCTTGTTTATTCTTGATTCCGCTAAATAGCAGTACTAATCCGCTAACGACCGAAAGAATTATTATCATAATGAACGTGCTGGTATAATTCCCTTCCGACTTCTCCAGGAGGCATGCGGAAAGCATAGGGCCAAGTATCGCTGCAGGAATAACGCTGCAGTTCACGATACTGAAATTTACCGCGTAATGCCGTTGCCCAAATACCATCTTCGTCATTGGGGAAGCGATAGCCGGATTTCCCCCATACGCAAGTCCGCTGAACACAAGACCTATCATTATAAAAAAGACATTATCGGTCCTGGTCCCCATGAAAAGCAATGTCCCCGACAGAAAGACGAATATTGAATTAATACACATCGTTTTATTCAATCCTGCAATGTCAAATATAGTACCGACAATGAGCCTTCCGCATCCATTGAACACAAGAACTATCAATCCGGCGACAGCCGGCGCGCCAAAAGCGAGCACGATCTGCGCCGCATTATCTATGATGAGAAGGCATGATGAATCCAGCATCGTGACCCATATCATAAATCGCCAGAACTGTCCTGTTTTGATCATCTGCTTCGGCTGAAAGTCGATAGCATCGTCTGTCAAAAGCTCTGCACTATCTCGTTCTATTTTTTTAGCATCTTTTATAAACAAAATGCTGCCACACTGTATTAATAAAATCAGAACAGCCAATACTCTAAATGCCGCAAGCAGTCCAATACGTTCTATTAGGGCATCAGCAGCCACTCCAAGGATCACTCCGCCCATTCCAAATCCCATCAGCAGCGCCCCGGACACAACACCTACTCTTTCATCTGTTTTTACAACTATCGTTCCAAAGATGGCATTGAATTCTATGCCCACTCCGCTGCCGCAGCAAATACCGTAAAAAAAGTATAGCATTAGAAGCGCGTCCCTTGGCGCGCCTGCCGGAATCATAGAGGCCCCCATAAACCCCGCGAAAAGCAGCGATGTAGCCACAATGCAAGTTTTTCTATAGCCCCATTTCGGCAACTTTTTGCCAGAGACAAATCCGCCTAAGCAGAAAGATATCATTGAAATAGTGAAGGTCAATGATATATGAGAAAGGGACCAGGTCTCAAACATTTTCATGAGCGGATCTTTAAAAATCGACCATGCATAAAGCAAGCCCACAAAAGTCAGCACTACTATCCCTGCTGACAGCTCCATAATACTGTCTCTGTTTTTCTTCGCTTTTTTCTTTATATTATTCATTCTCGTCCTAATTGCTCATGTTACTTTAAAATAATAGCAGACCTTCTTTACCATCATTGTTAAAGAAAGTCTGCCTCGATAATGCTATGTTTTTTGTGTCAAATCATATCAATATATTTTTCTTTTGCGATCCAGTGCGTATTTACCAGTAAGTCTGTAAGTTTTTCCAAATCATGTGCTTTAAAGAATTTCACTATCTGAATATGTTCATTATTAGCTTCTTTGCACGCGTCAAAGACTTTATCCGAAGAATCGGAGTAATAGATATAATGAGGAACGCTTTCTTTTATTTCCAGCAATTTATCGATCAAGAACTGATTCCCACATTTATCAGTATAAACTTGATGAAAATCCGACTGTTGTTCATTGTAATCATAATAGTTCTTGTATTTGATGGAAATATCCATCAAATCGATCAGCTTGTTCATTTTCATATAGTCTTCTTCAGTCATATGATCCATGGCAAGTTTTGCTGCAAACGCGTCGTTGATTGCAAGTACTGCGTAAATATCGAGTTTATCTTTTGTTGTAAATTCTCTAACGCAGTATCCTTTTCTTGGAATTTTTATCATAATTCCATTAGTGACAAGTTCGATCAGAGCTTCTCTCGCCGGAGTCCTGCTAAGGCCAAACTTTTCACAAATTTGTGCCTCTGTTAGTGCCACGTTTGGAGCCAGCTCTCCAGACTGTATTTCCTTAACAATCCTTTTTACTGCGTTTCCACGTAATGATGGTTCTTTATTTTGCAATTTCTTTTCCTCCGCACATTTTCATATGTCTTTATTATATCATCTGGGTCATTGTTTTGGAATAGTTACTTTGATTGCAATTGCTTGGATTTCTTAACTGTCAACACATATGTTACACTTTGAGAAGTATTCTGATACAACCTGA
>CALDNM010000013.1 GCA_937915045.1 uncultured Clostridia bacterium | reverse complement strand
CCCCCATGATGTCATTTCATTACGTTTCTGTCATTAATGATAACAGATAATTTCTTCCATATTGTGATGAAAGTGACATTTTCACCGAAAGTTCACGTATGCTTCACCTTCCTTTAATCTGACATTAATCTGATCACGCGAAACATTGACATAAAGCCTGTCCCGGTGTTATTCTGTGTGTGTAAATAAAATGACAGGGGAGCTCGTAGCAGCGGGCTGAGAGGAAGTACTCAAACTTCTACCCTATAACCTGATTTGGATAATGCCAACGTAGGGAGGAGATATAAGTTTTCTGACCGGAAGGACCAAACAGGGCCTTCCGTTTTTTTATGTATTCAAGGAGGAAAATATAATATGGAAGAAAAGAAAACTTCGATATTCGCGAACGGACTTATATGGTTCGGCGCCGCGGTATCGATAGCCGAGATCCTGACAGGTACGTTCCTGGCTCCTCTCGGATTCAAAAACGGCGTGCTGGCGATACTGCTGGGACACGTCATCGGCTGCGTACCGCTGTTCCTCGCGGGACTTATCGGCGCTCGCAAAGAAGTGAGTTCCATGGAGACTGTGAAGTCTTCGTTCGGACAGAGAGGTTCTCTTCTGTTCTCGTCTCTTAATGTTCTTCAGCTTATCGGCTGGACGGCAGTAATGATCATAAGCGGAGCAGTCGCGGCGAACGCGGTCATCAAAACCGGTTCGTGGGTGTGGTGCCTCGTCATAGGCGCGCTCATAATCGTATGGCTCCTTATCGGCATAAGGAACCTCGGTCCTGTGAACACTGTCGCTATGGCAGGGCTCTTCATATTGACAGTAGTTCTAAGCGTAGTAGTATTCAGGAGCGGCGGCCTAGGAGCCACGGCTTCAGGCGGTCTCACATTCGGCGCGGGAGTAGAGCTCGCTGCGGCAATGCCGCTTTCGTGGCTTCCTCTCATATCCGACTATACGAGATTCGCGAAAAAGAAAAAAGCGGCGACAGCTGTCAGCGTATCCGTATATTTCATCACGAGCTGCTGGATGTTCGTCATAGGAATGGGCGCGGCGATCCTCACAGGCCAGAGCGATATCGCGACGATAATGATGCAGGCCGGACTCGGCATAGCAGGACTCATCATAATAATATTCTCGACGGTCACCACCACGTTCCTCGACGCTTACTCAGCGGGAGTCAGCGCGGTCAGCATAAGCAAAAATATCAGCGAGAAAAAAGCGGCTATCGTCATTACTGTCATGGGAACGGCACTTGCCATCCTCACGCCTATAACTCAGGTGCAGAATTTTCTCTACCTTATCGGCTCAGTGTTCGCGCCGATGATAGCTATCATGATCACAGACGCGTTCATTCTCAAAGAAGATCACTCAAAAGCAAACTTCAGCTGGATAAATCTTGCGCTGTGGCTCGTCGGATTCATCATATACAGGCTGTTCATGACGATCGATACACCTGTTGGATATACAGCTCCTGTCATGATAATAACAGGCGTGCTATGTTACGCTGTCCATAAAATTTACAACACGTCCTCGGCAAGATCCGCCGCGGGAAATAAAGAAAGGAAAAACAACAATGCTTAAAGAATGTCTTGAAAACGTACGCGCGAAAAAACCTCTCGTGCACAACATCACAAATTATGTCACAGTCAACGATGTGGCAAATATGCTGCTCGCCTGCGGCGGCTCACCTATCATGGCTCATGAGGTCGATGAGGTCGAAGATATACAGACGATCTGCGGAGGCCTCTGCGTGAACATCGGAACGCTCGGCATGACTGACGCGATGGTACTCGCGGGCAAAAAGGCGAATGCCCTCGGCCACCCTGTCGTACTCGATCCTGTCGCTGCCGGCGCTTCAAAGGCCAGAAAAAGCACAGTCGAAAGACTGATGAGCGAAGTGCGTTTCGCGGCAATAAGGGGCAACATCTCCGAGATCAAATGTCTCGCGATCGGTACTGAAACTACACGCGGAGTCGACGCGGCTGAAGCTGACGCGGTGAACGGAGACAACCTGGATGAAGTCATACTGCTCGCGAAGAAACTCGCGGCAGCAAACGATACAGTCATCGCGATCACGGGAGCGACAGATATAGTAGCTGACAAGGACCGCGCTTACGTCATCAAAAACGGACACCCGATGATGTCGTCTATCACAGGTTCAGGCTGCATGCTGTCCGCGCTTACCGCTGCATATATAATTGCTAACCCTGATCACCCTCTCGACGCTGCCGCGGCAGCTGTCATATGCGAAGGCGTGGCAGGAGAAAAGGCTTACGAGCTAACGTCAAAAGAAGGCAGCGGCAACGCTTCGTTCCGCACGCACCTTATCGACGCTGTCTGCCTGATGACAGGAGATGAACTCGAGAAAGGAGCAAAATATGAGATCCGATGATGTGAAAAAAGCGATGCTCATGTACGCTATCACTGACAGGCACTGGCTCGCTGGCAGGACACTCGAGCACGATGTCGAGGAATGTCTGAAGGGCGGAGCGACGATGCTCCAGCTCCGCGAGAAAAAACTCAGTGCTGAAGATTTCCTGGCAGAGGCACTCGTCATCAGAAAGCTCTGCGCCAAATACGGCGTGCCTTTCGCTGTAGATGATAATGTCGAAGTCGCGAAAGCAAGCCATGCTGACTGCATCCACGTCGGACAGACCGATATGGAAGCCGGTCATGTGAGAGAACTCGTAGGAGATGATATGATCCTCGGTGTCTCAGCTCAGACAGTGGAGCAGGCAAAACTCGCTGTAGAAAGAGGAGCTGATTACCTCGGTGTCGGCGCCGTATTCGCTACATCCACAAAGGACGACGCGGACAATGTATCACATGACACTCTGCGCGAGATATGTGACGCTGTCAGCGTCCCTGTAGTCGCGATCGGCGGCATCGACGAAAGCAATATTTCGCGGCTCGCCGGCACACACATCGACGGTGTTTCGATAATATCCGGGATCTTCTCCAGACCCGACATCATGGGAACGACAAAAAGACTCAGAGAGCTTTCGGAAAAAATGATAAGCAAATAGAAAAAGAAAGAAGATCATCTTATGAAAAAGATACTTACAATAGCGGGCTCCGACAGCAGCGGCGGAGCCGGGATCCAGGCGGATCTCAAAACGATCGCCGCTCACAAGATGTACGGCATGAGCGCTGTCACAGCACTCACCGCTCAGAACACTACGGGAGTCTACGGCGTACATGACGCGCCGGCGGATTTCGTGGCAAATGAGATAGACTGCGTATTCAGCGATATCCGTCCTGACGCCGTCAAGATCGGTATGGTATCGGCGAAAGACATCATAAAAACTATCGCTTCCAAACTGACCGAACTCAAAGCGGAAAACATAGTCGTCGACCCTGTCATGATCTCGACATCAGGCAGCCGGCTGCTTCAGGAAGACGCGGTGGACGCTCTTCTGACATATCTGCTGCCCATCGGTACTGTGATCACTCCTAATCTAATGGAAGCGGAAGTGCTCGCGGATATGAAGATCTCGACCGAAGACGAAATGATCAAAGCGGCAGAGATCATCGCGGCCGGAAGAGGCATCAGCGGTGTCGCGGTCAAAGGCGGGATAATGATAAAAGGCGGACACCTCGCGAGCAACGCGAACGACCTCCTGTATTACCGCGATGAAGTCCACTGGCTCAAGGGAAAACGCGTGGATAACCCGAACACTCACGGCACAGGCTGCACTCTTTCGTCAGCTATCGCGTGTGAACTCGCGACCGGAAAGGATATGCCTCACGCTGTCAGCGCGGCCAAGGATTACATCACTGGCGCGCTCGAAGCCGGACTCGATCTCGGAGCTGGGAGCGGTCCGCTCGATCACCTTTACTGCCTTGATTTCAAATAAGGAAACGAATAAAATACACGTATGGATATAAAAGCTTTCATCATGGATATGGACGGCACGCTGACTGATTCGATGCTCGCGTGGAGAACACTCTGCGACAGATATCTTATCAGCAAAGGCCGTGAGCCGGAGCCTCACCTCATCGAGAAACTGAAGCCGATGAGTCTGAAGCAGTCCGCGGATTATTTTCGCGAGGAATACGGTATCGAGGACGACTGGAAAAAGATCATCGACGACGAGATGGCCATCATGGATCATTTTTATCATAATGAGGTCGAACTGAAACCGGGAGTCCCTGAATTCCTAGGCCTCGCGAACAAGGCGGGTATAAGGATGTGCATAGCCTCCGCGACTGAAAAGCCGCAGGTCGAAGCGGCGCTTTCGCGCTGCGGGATACTGGATCGGTTCGAGTTCATCATCACCTGTTCCGAATCGACAGGCAAGGATGAGCCCGGGATATATGAAGATGCTCTATCGCGGCTCGGTACAGAAAAAAAAGCGACATGGGTCGTCGAGGACGCGTCTTACGCGGTCCGGACGGCACATGACGCCGGTTTCAAAGTCGCTGGTGTATACGATGCTTCCGCCAAAAGAGATCGTCAAAAGATCTCTAAATGCTGTGAGGTATACGGTGACACTATGTTTGAAGTCGCTGAGAAGCTTGGCTTATAGCAGATGCGCCAGGATCCCGAGGAAGAAATTCACTCCTCTGTTCAGCACTACATCTGTGAAGTTGAACATGATGAGTACCATCAGGATGATCCAGCCGTACTGATATACTTTCCAGTACCAGTTGTACTTTCTGAAATTGAAGATCTCCGTAAGGATGTTCCAGCCGTCGAGCGGCGGTACAGGCATCAGGTTGAAGATCATCAGCACCAGATTTATCTGTATCGTATAGAGGATGATATAGTATATGATCCCCTGCCATGAGCCCATATTATATGTCGTGAGCCCGACGCCGCTGATATAGAATCTTAAGATCAGCGTGAACGCGACAGCAACTAAAAAGTTCATCACAACGCCCGCGAACGCGACGATAAGATCGTCCCTGCGCGGGTGTTTGAAATTATTCGGATTTATCTCTACCGGTTTGCCCCAGCCGAATCCAACGAATATCAGTGCTAGAAATCCCACGATATCCATATGCGCGAATGGGTTCACCGTCAGTCTTCCCTGATATTTCGGCGTGGTGTCGCCAAGCCTGTACGCAGCTTCCGCGTGAGCGAACTCATGGAACGCGAGGCCGATCAATATTCCCGGCAGTATATATAATTTCGTCAGCAGCCATTCGCGCGGGCTCTGGCTGTACATGCCGTCTCTTACACCGAAGATGACCATCATTATCAGGAACACAGCCATCATCGGATCTATTCTTCTATTGTTCAACAGGTATTCCCCTTTCTTTCAAAACATATGAGGTATTATAACACATCACGCAGTAATGTCACTTAAAAGTTCTTCGCCTTCATCTCGCCTTCTCCTGCCTTGACTTTCATGATCCCGTCTACATCGGCGCCCCATATGTCGAGCCCTTCCGCCCTGATCGCGTCAAAATCCTTTATCCCAAACATCTCAAAGAGAGCTTTCGCGTATTCTTCCCCTTGATCTATGAGCCCGGCGTACCCGCCGACCGTACTGATATACATCGCTTTTTCTGCCCTGCACATCCCGACGCTCTTCTCTCCCTCGTACCTGAAAGTGATCCCGCAGACAGCCAGCTGCTCACAGTATATCTTGAACACTGCCGGGAACGAAAGATCCCAGAACGGCGCCGCGCACACTATCCTGTCCGCCGCCGCGAACTGCTTCGCGTAATCGAACATCGGATCTGTCATATCACCGCTTTCAAGAAGCTCGTTCCTCCTGTCCGCGTCTGCTCCGAGATTCGGTTTCAGTCTTCCCGAAGCCGCTTCATCAGAAAGCGATATAGTCTCTATTTCATATCCGGACACATTCTCAAGAAAAGCGTCCGCGATCTTTTTTGTCCTTGACTCTCTGCCCCTGAGACAGCAATCTATAAATAATAGTTTTTTCATTCCTTTTCCTCCGTCTTTATTTTTCCGCCTAAGCGTTTTTCCTCGTCATGCTCATGAACACGCCCGCTATGCACAGCAGTGTGAATACGAGGAATGACACATGCATCGTCTTTATCAGCATATCCTCAGACGCGGCCGCAAGAGCCACATTCCCGAGGTAAGTCCCCGCGATCACAGTGACTATTGCCATACTCACCGTTTGTCCTATCGTCCTCATCGTCGAAAGTATCGCCGAAGCGAAAGTCTTGTCTCCCTTGCCCACCGACGACATTATCTGATTCGTGTTTGGTGATGAGAAAAACGAAAAGCCTATCCCGCCAAACATCAGCATCACTATTATCAGCCACAGCGGAGTCGAAACAGTTATGCGCGAAAAAACGAAAAGCTCTATCACGCATATAGCCATTCCCCCGGTCACGAGTTTCCACGCCGGCACCTTGTCCGACAATTTCCCCGTCTTTGGAGAAAACAGCGCCTGCATCAGTGGCTGTACTATCAGCAGCAGCCCCGCTATCTGAGAGCTGTACCCCATAACTACCTGAAGATATATCGATATCAGATAGCTTATCGCGAACGTCGCTCCGTAATTTAGTAAAGCAGTAATGCTCGATAGTGTGAAGACGCGGTTGTGCGCGAATATGCCCACTTCCATGACAGGGTCGTCCGTCCTCGATTCCACGATCACAAAAATGACCAGGACGGCTGCCCCGGCACCCAGCATGATCCACGAATATCTGCCTTCGCTTATGCTTGAAAACCCGTATATGGAAAGCACTATCCCCGTTATATACATGAGCGTGCCCCTTACATCCTGTTTGAGTCCGACCGCGCGTTTTTCATTCTTCCAGTCGAGATGCCTGACCGCGGTGACAAAGGCGACCGCGCTTATCACCGCCATGAATATGAATATCGATCTCCAGCCGAAGTACTGATTGAGCAGTCCTCCGAGCACCGGTCCAAGAGAAAGCCCTGTGTATGTACCGGCCGTCAGTATCCCAAGAGCTTCTCCGCTCTTCTCCGCCGGGAACGTGAGAACGAGTATCGCCATATTGGTAGCGAAGATGAAAGCCCCGCCGACACCCTGCATCGCTCTCATCGCGATGATCATAGGCCCGCTGAAAGAGAACACTGCCGCGATGGACATGATCCCGAATATCAGGATACCTATCGTGAGCCCTCTTCCTGTGCCTATCCGCGCCGACAGTTTCCCCATCGGGACCGACAGAGATGATGTCACGAGCATGTATGTCGTCACTATCCATCCTACCGATGTAGCTCCCATGTGGAAATGCGCTTCGATGTCCGGTATCGCTATGTTGAGCGCGCTCCCCGCGAATGTAGTGATGAGCGCCGTTGTGACAGCAACTCTTAAGACGGCCGCTTCTTTTTTCGTATAACGGCTTTTCATCGCCCGGCCTCCCCGTCATCACCGGTGCCTGCGTCGGCGCTGCTTCCTGCTTTGAACATCCCGCCTGTCCTGACATCATGTTTTTTCGCGTATATAATCAGCGCCGTGCCTCCCAGAAGAAGCAGCACTGTGCCTATCCTGATCAGTACCATTATGACTCCCGCCACATCGAGCGACGCCGCGAAAAGTCCTCCGAAATAATCGGCTGACGTCCAGCCTTTTTCGAGCCACGGCAGAAACACCACACCGCAGGCACCCAGCGCGCCGAACAGATACATGAGGTACGCGATGTTGTACATATCTCCGTCCGCGAGTCGGGTCTTTTTATTGAGCCTGTATTTCACGGGATCCTTTTTAGCGAGGCCCCCGTATTTTCTTTTCCAGATGACATAAAGCAGCGGACCGGTAGAAACACCTATCATGCCGCCTATGAAATAGTCGGAACCGTTGAGGAAAAACGACATTACTGCCACA
>CALDNM010000012.1 GCA_937915045.1 uncultured Clostridia bacterium | reverse complement strand
AATTCAGCAACGGTACGCTGCTTGATATCGCGCTCACCCATAGTTCATATACGAGGGAGCACGGACTTGAAAGAAAGAGGTGCAACGAGAGACTCGAATTTTTAGGAGACGCGCTGTTTGACGCGATCGTCGGAGAGGAACTTTTCAAAAGGCTTCCCGATACAGAAGAAGGCATGCTGACTAAATACAGAGCTGCTGTCGTCTGTGAAAGATCACTCGCGTCAGAAGCGAGAAAACTCGGCGTGGGAGAACTTATTTCTCTCGGACGGGGAGAAGAGATCACGGGCGGAAGAGACAGAGAATCGATAATAGCTGACGCTATGGAAGCTGTCATCGGCGCCGTTTTTCTGGATGGAGGATACGAGTGCGCGAAAAGGACTGTTTTAGGACTGTTTTCGGACACAATAGAAGATGCTCTCAGCGGGAAATTGCATAGCGACTACAAGACAGAATTTCAGGAGATCGCGCAGAGACACGGCAATGTAAAGATAGCGTATACGGTAGATGATCAGACAGGGCCGGATCACAGCAAGACTTTTTATGTGACTGTATCAGTCAACGGAGAACCGAAGGGAAGCGGTATCGGTAAGAGCAGAAAAGAAGCGGAACAAAGAGCCGCGGAAGACGCGCTGAGCAAGGGAGAATAACAGATGTTCTTTAAAAAGATGGAAATACACGGATTCAAATCATTCGCTGACCCTGTTACGATAAAGTTCGATAAGGGGATCACCTGTGTAGTAGGCCCGAATGGAAGCGGAAAGAGCAATATCTGCGACGCGCTCAGATGGGTGCTCGGAGAGCAGAGTTCAAAGATGCTCAGAGGCGACAAGATGGAAGATGTCATCTTTGCCGGCACAGCGACCAGAAAGTCCCGCGGTATGGCGGAAGTCACACTGATCATAGATAACAGTGACGGAGCGATGCCGATAGAATACAACGAAGTCGCGATCACGAGAAGGATGTATCGTTCGGGAGAGAGCGAATACATGATCAATAACAACAGGTGCAGGATGCGTGATATCCGTGAATTGATAATGGATACAGGTATCGGGGTCGAAGGTTATTCAATCATCGGCCAGGGCAAAATATCAGATATAATCAGCAACAATACTGAAAG
>CALDNM010000011.1 GCA_937915045.1 uncultured Clostridia bacterium | reverse complement strand
CCGCAAACCCACTCGATCCAATGGAAGAATTCAAAATGTCTTCATTTGTCCATTAGAGAGCTTTTCAAAAACCAAGAATGAACAATAATAAGCGAATTTATGCCTGAAAGAATGCTTGGGTGACATTTTCGCTCGATAGATATTAGGGTGACATTATCACATAATAACTACATGCAGTAATGGTGTCTGCTTGACAGTGCGCGGCTGTGCTGAGATAATGTACCGAAACGGCTGATCGGAAAGTCGTGAGCCCGGCTGATCGGAAAGTCGTGAGCCCGGCTGATCGGAAAGTCGTGAGCATGGCTGATCGGAAAGTCGTGAGCCCGGCTGATCGGCACAAGGCCGAAGCCATGAACGTGAGGGACAATGTCAAGAAGAAAAGATAACGATAAATCAAAGAATAACAAATCAAAGAATAACGGCGAAGACCGCGAAATAAAAAACACCAACGAATTTCTCGGGACAGAGCCGGTAGCGAAACTGCTGATCAGACTTGCTGTCCCGACAGTTGCCGCGCAGATCATAAACATGCTCTACAACATCGTGGACCGTGTCTACATCGGACACATCGCGGGAGACGGCGCGCTCGCGCTTACAGGAGTCGGCGTATGCATGCCGCTCATCCTGATGGTCTCAGCGTTCGCGGTGCTCGTCGGCAGCGGCGGCGCGCCGAGAGCTTCTATTTCAATGGGAAGAAAAGAGCAGGGAGCAGCCGAAAAAATACTCGGCAACTGTTTCACAGCGCAGCTCATCATAGCCGTGGTACTCACAGCAGTCATCCTCATATGGGACCGCCCGCTTCTTCTCGCGTTCGGCGCGAGCACGAAAACAATAGAGTACGCGGTCAGTTACATGGACATATACGCGGTCGGAACAGTCTTCGTCCAGCTCACACTCGGGATGAACGCGTTCATTACAGCACAGGGATTCACAAAGACCGGGATGCTCTCCGTCGCGATAGGAGCGGCCGCGAACATAATCCTCGACCCGATATTCATCTTCGCGCTCGGCTTTGGAGTCAGAGGCGCGGCGATAGCAACAGTCATATCGCAGGCACTTTCATGCGCCTGGGTACTCATATTCCTGACAGGCAGAAAGACGATACTGAAAATCAAAAAGAGCTGCCTCGGCCTGCGCGCGAAGATCATACTTCCGTGCCTCGCCCTCGGGGCCGCGACATTCGTCATGCAGATCAGCGAGAGCATAATCTCAGTCTGCTTCAACGCGTCGCTCCTCGGATACGGCGGAGATATAGCGGTCGGCGCCATGACTATACTCACAAGCGTCATGCAGTTCGCGATGCTGCCGCTGCAGGGCCTCGGCCAGGGAGCGCAGCCGGTCATCAGTTACAATTACGGCGCGGGAAACGGCGCAAGGGTCAAAAAATCGTTCTTCGTACTGCTCAAATACAGCATGATATATTCAGTCGCGCTGTGGGCGCTCATCATGATCTTCCCGCAGATCTTCGCGTCGATATTCACGACAGACGCCGCGCTCGTCGCGTTTACCGCGAAAGCTCTTAGGGTATATGCCGCAGTAATGTTCATGTTCGGCATCCAGGTCGCGTGCCAGATGACGTTCACCGCTCTGGGCTGCGCGAAGGAGTCGATCATAGTCGCGGTCGTGCGGAAGTTCGTCCTTCTCATACCGCTGATCTACATCATGCCTATGATCATGACGGGCAGCAAGACAATGGCGGTCTACACAGCGGAGCCGGTCGCCGACGCGATAGCCGTGACATTCACAGCGATAATATTCTTCTTCAGATTCAGAAAACGCATCGAGCCTATCCAGTGAGCCGGCGCATCCGCTCTGCCGTTGCAACTCGGGCATTTTTGTGATATTTT
>CALDNM010000010.1 GCA_937915045.1 uncultured Clostridia bacterium | reverse complement strand
CAGGGTGTTCAAGGCGAATATCGACGAGATCCCTGAGATCGCGGAGAAAATGTCGGTGAAGACCGTACCGACTTTGATCGTGTTCAGGAATGGGCAGGAAACGGCAAGAAAGACCGGGACAAAAACGTTCCGCGCCATGAGGAAAATGCTGCTGGGAGAATGACAGAAGGAAGGCGTATCTGTTGACAGGGATACTCGATGCCGGAGGAGGCATGAGAGCGGTCTACGCGGCGGGAGTCTACGACTATCTGCTGGACCGCGGTATCGATATAAAATATTGCATAGGAGTTTCGGCGGGATCGGCGAACCAGGTCTCGTACATCGCGCGTCAGCGCGGCAGGAACGCCCCGTTTTATACGGACTACGCGTTCAGGCCTGAGTATATGAGCGTGAGGAATTATCTTAAGAAAGGATCATACATAGATCTCGAATACGTATACGCGGAGCTCACGAATGAGGGCGGTGAATATCCCCTAGATTATGACGCGTATGCCGCGAACCTAGCGGAGCATGTCATCGTTACTACAGTCGCTGAGACGGCGGAAACGAAATTTTTCTCGAAGGAAGACATGAAGAGGAACGCGTACGACCCGATCAAAGCGTCGAGCTGCATGCCTATGGTCTGCAAACCGTATCCTGTGGACGGCGTGCTGTATTATGACGGCGGAGTGGCGGATCCGATACCTTATGAGAAAGCGTTCAGCGACGGATGCGACAAACTGATCTGCATCGTCACCCGGCCGAGGGATTTTCGCAAGACGAAGATGAAGGGCGCGCGCGTAACAAAGGCGCTGATGAGGAAATATCCGGCTATGGCGGACGCGCTGGAAAACAGACATATACTCTGGAACGCGCAGTTCGAAGCGGTGCAGAAACTCGAGGCGGAAGGCAAGTGCCTCCTGCTCTGCCCAAATGACAGCTGCGGCGTGACTTCGCTCACGAGAAATAAAGAAAGCTTCAGAAGACTTTACGCGAAGGGCTATGTCGACGCTCAGGCCGTCGGCCCGTTTATAGAGAGCTGAAAAATATAAAACTAAAAAGAAAACTGTCACATCTGATGGCTTGATGCCACTGGAGCGACAGTTTTTTGATCTACTTGTTTTTCGGTTCGGCCTTCCTCTGCGTGGTGTAAGTGCGCGCGAGGTATGGGTCGATCTTCACGAGCAGCTTCTTGTAACATTCGACGAAGTCCTCGTTTTGGTCGGATGTGAATCTGATGTCGTGTTTTTCCGTCGCGGTAAGGATAAAGATCTGTCCGTCCGCGGCGATGCCCGCTTCCCAGAGCCTGACCGCGCGTATGTCGTCGATCGTGCACTTTTCCGTTCTCATCGGAAATGATTTGATGACGATGTCATCTCCGTCGATAGCTACCGAGCTGCCGAAATATCCGACGTATTTCTTACCTGCCATACGTGTGACCCCCTTACTGC
>CALDNM010000009.1 GCA_937915045.1 uncultured Clostridia bacterium | reverse complement strand
TAAAGGAAGGCCCGCTCTCACGCGGGCTGATCGATATTCAGAGGAAGCTCTGCGCCGAGAACTTGCTGACCCAAGGCACTGCTGCAGAGCATTTAAATTATGATGTGATAATGTCGTCACTCTACAACAACTCTAAATCTGCATTTGCTGCCTCCTGTCAATGCGGTTTCAATTGTCTCAACTGTCACTTTTTTATCAGGGATCAGCTTCTCATATACATACAAAATACTTTGTCGTGAACATTCGCAAAAGTTTGGATCCGAATCTTTTTCCGACTGTGCTTTTTGACATACGCATTTCGGATAACCGATTTCATATACGCGACCCGGTTCGATGATGTTAGCGAAAAAATATTCTGCAGCTCCGTATTTTTTATACTGTTCATCCAAGCTGCAGCCGCATTCCTCAAATTGCCGCTTCATCTCAGGAAGTACGTATCGATCTACACATTTAACAGCTTCTGCTCTATAGTCCATAATCAACATCTCCACTATAATTCTGTTTTTTTACGATCAGTAAGTTTATGCTCCAGAATATGACTCCATATACAACAGATACAAACGTTATTATAATAAGCCATATAGTCATTTCAGATATGATCTTTCCATTCAGTAACGCTGTCAATAATCCAGTTATAAATCCAACGATCAAAAAGAAAATTCATCGATCCGATTCTCCGATTATAAGTAATCTTCAAGGCTTTTCAGGATTATTATTCTCCCACCCTTGACATCAATACTACCGTCTCAACATGCCGGGTCATCGGGAAGTTGTCATATGGTTTCAGATAAACGGCATGATAGCCAAACGCTTCGAGATATTTGATATCGCGGCAGAGCGTTTTCGGCTGACATGAGATATAGAGCAGCTGTTCCATACCATAAGCCGCTATGAGGTCGAGGGCTTTCATGTGGATACCTGCTCTAGGCGGATCGAAAACGATCACATCAGGCTTTTCAGAAAGCGGTCCATTGCCTTCTTTTGAGTTCTGAAGTACTTTGAGTACATCTCCCGCTATAAAATCGCAGTTATCGAGACCATTGAGCCCGGCGTTCATACGCGCCGCTTCGACAGCTTCTTCTACTATCTCGACTCCGGTCGCGTGTCTCGCGCGAAGCGCCATTATCTGCGTTATCGTACCGGCACCGCAGTAAAGATCGAGCACATCCTTCCCTTCGAAGTCATCGATCAGATCGAGCGCTTCCGTATACAGTCTCTCTACCGCTCCTACATTCGTCTGGAAGAAAGAAAAAGCGCTGACCTTGAAATCAAGGCCCATGATCTTCTCCATGTAATAGTCTCTCCCGAACAATATGTCCATCCTGTCGCATGAAACTGTATCAGCCACAGCATCATTCACAGTATGAAGTACTCCGACAAGCGTATTATCGAGCGGAAGGTCCCTTATCATGCCGCTCCACGCTTCGCCGTCGAAATCACCTTCACTGCTGGTCACGATATTCACAAGAATTTCGTGAGTATGCCATCCTTTTCTTACTATAAGATGACGCATGAGCCCGACATGCGTCTTTTTATGATACTTCGTGTATCCACGCTCGCGGCAAAAATCCAGAGTCGCTCTGAGAATACGATTGAAATCTTCATCAACGAGCTGACATTCATCGACAGTGACGACCGACATGTATCTCTTTTTCTGATGCATTCCAAGCGTCATCTCTCCGCCGATCTCCATATCACCGAAAGTATATTCCATTTTGTTTCTGTAGCGGTAAGCAGCCGGACTGCCTTCGATAGGTTCTATATGATCGCAGCTGACTTCATATTCTTTCATGAAGTTCCTGAGCTGCTTCTCTTTCCAGGCAAGCTGCCATTCGTAAGATTTCCCCTGATGCAGGCATCCTCCGCAGTGATCGTTGTGTTTACAGATGTCCATAGTATTTTTCGTAAAACTCCTTTTTATATTCCGCAAAGCGGTCGTTTTCAATAGCCTCTCTTATCTTTCCCATCGTTTCGACGAGAAAGTGCAGATTGTGTTCGGAAAGAAGCATCGATGAGATCATCTCATTCGATTTGAACGCGTGTCTTAAATACGCGCGCGAGTAATGCGTGCATGTATAGCAGTCGCATTCATGATCGAGCGGTGTGAAGTCACGTTCGAATTTAGCGTTCTTTATATTGACCTGTCCGTGTGATGTGAGCGCTGTGCCATTCCTCGCTATCCTCGTCGGGAGAACGCAGTCGAACATATCAAGTCCGCGCTCCACTCCTTCAAAAAGATAATCAGGAGTGCCGACTCCCATGAGATATCTCGGTTTGTTTTCAGGAAGTCTTTCAACACAATCGTCCAGTATATCCAGCATCAGTTCTTTCGGCTCTCCTACTGAAAGGCCTCCGATCGCGTAGCCCGGAAGATCGAGCGCCGTGATCTCTTCCGCGCTCTGCTTCCTGAGATCTTTGTACATACCGCCCTGCATGATGCCGAACAGCGATTGCTTCTCTGTGTTCTTATGTGCAGCTTTGCACCTCTCGAGCCATCTTGATGTACGCTCGAGCGAGTTCTTGACATATTCTCTGTCTGCCGGATAAGGCGCGCATTCGTCGAACGCCATGATTATATCCGAGCCAAGGTCCTCCTGGACCTCCATAGATTTTTCAGGAGTGAAAAAATGCTTCGATCCATCAATGAATGAACGGAACGCCACTCCATCTTCGCTTATATCTCTAAGATCCGCGAGGCTGAATACCTGGAATCCTCCGCTGTCAGTGAGTATAGGATTGTTCCAGTTCATAAATTTATGAAGCCCCCCGGCTTCTCTTATGACATCCGAGCCCGGTCTAAGATACAGATGATATGTGTTCGATAATATTATCTCGGCACCTAGCTTTTCGACCTGCTCCGGCAGCATAGCTTTCACCGTCGCCTGCGTTCCGACAGGCATGAAAACAGGAGTCTCGATAGTCCCGTGCGGCGTCGTTATCCTGCCGCGTCTGGCTCTCGAGGCTCTATCGTTATGTATAAGTTCGTATGTGACCGCGTCTTTCATTTTTCTCCTCATTCTATGAACATGGCGTCGCCATAACTGAAGAATTTATATTTCCTGTCTATAGCTTCCTGATATGCCACAAGGATCTTTTCTCTGTCATAAAGCGCCGATATAAGCATCATCAGTGTTGATTTTGGCAGATGGAAATTCGTTATAAGGCTGTCGACCATTTTCCATTCATATCCCGGATAGATGAATATCCCGGTATTCCCATGTCCTGCCTTGATCTTCCACGAATCTCCGTCTTTCACCGCCGCGCTCTCAAGCGTCCTTGTCGAAGTCGTCCCCACAGCGACGATCCTGCCGCCTGATGCTTTGACTTCATTGATAGTATCAGCAGATTTCTGATCGATATAATACTCTTCAAAGTGCATATGGTGATCTTCGACCTTATCTACCTTAACAGGACGGAAAGTCCCGATCCCGACATGCAGCGTTACATAAACAAGTTTTACGCCCATCTCTTCCGCCCGCGCGAGAAGCTCCTTCGTGAAGTGGAGTCCCGCTGTTGGAGCCGCTACAGAGCCTTCCGGATCCGCGTAAACAGTCTGATATCTGTCTTTATCCTCGTCCGTGCTCGGTCTGTCTATGTATGGCGGAAGCGGCATAGCGCCGAGTTCTTCAAGTCTTTCCATGAATATCCCGCTGTAATGAAAATCAACTATACGCGTGCCGTCATTTCCGTAATCAACTATATCAGCAGAAAAATCCGATGAGAATTCTACGCTGTCTCCGGGTTTCAGTCTCCTTCCCGGACGCACCATAGTCTCCCAGCGGTCTCCATCTATCCTCTTTGTGAGAAGGAATTCAATATGAGCGCCTGTTCCCTTTTTCGTTCCGAACAGCCTTGCCGGTATGACCTTCGAGTCGTTCATCACCAGACAGTCCGTCGGTTTAAGGAATTTCAGTATATCGTAAAAGTGCTCATGCTCTATCTTTCCGGTTTTTCTGTCCACGACCATCAGCCTGCACTCATCGCGTTTATCGCTCGGGCGCTGCGCTATCAGCTCCTCGGGCAGATCATAATCAAAATCAGTTACTTCCATTTTATCCTTTCTTAAGATCAGTCTATACTCATCTGTTCGCTTTCATCTTCTTCGGCGGCGAGCTTCATGTTTTCAGGAACAGGTATCCCAAGATGCCTGTAAGCTAGTTCTGAAGCCATCCTGCCCTTTTGTGTCCTGTACAGCATGCCTGTCTGGATCAAATAAGGTTCGTAAACATCTTCGAGAGTTATCTGTTCTTCTCCGATAGCTGCCGCTATCGTGTTTATGCCTACCGGACCTCCGCCGAACCTTTCTATAATAACACGAAGCATCTCTCTGTCCAAGTGTTCAAGACCCATTTCGTCGACACCGAGTGCTTCCAGGGCCATCACGGTGATCTCAGGCGTGATCTTTCCATTTCCTTTGACTTGTGAAAAATCCCTTACGCGCTTCAGGAACCTGTTCGCTACTCGCGGCGTGCCCCTCGATCTCCTTGCCAGCTCTTTCTTGGAATTCTCATCTATCTCAACACCAAGGATCCTGGCAGAACGGTCTATTATCTGCATCAGATCTTTGATTTCATAGTTTTCAAATTTACATATCACTCCGAATCTGTCTCTGAGAGGCGCGGAAAGACTTCCGGCCCTCGTCGTAGCACCGATCAAAGTGAACTTCGCGAGGTCGAGACGTATCGAACGAGCTGATGGGCCCTTGCCTATTATTATATCCAGAGCGTAATCTTCCATCGCTGAATAAAGGACCTCTTCTACTGAACGGTTCAGTCTGTGTATCTCATCTATGAAAAGCACATCGTTCTGATTGAGGTTAGTAAGTATCGCGGCAAGGTCTCCCGCTCTTCCTATAGCAGGCCCTGATGTGATACGTATATCAACACCGAGCTCATTCGCTATGATACCCGCAAGCGTTGTCTTTCCAAGTCCCGGAGGGCCATAAAAGAGAACATGATCCAGCGGTTCTCCCCTCTGCTGTGCCGCTTCTATGAACACTTTGAGGTTGTCAGTCGCTTTATTCTGTCCGATGTACTGGTCCAGTGTATGCGGCCTCAGGGTCGCTTCCTGGAGTTCTTCGTCGGTATCAGCTTTAGCTGCTGTTATTCTTTCTTTTTCTTCCATCTCAGCATTTCGCCTTTCGTCATATCTTCTTGAGCGCGAGTTTTATATAGTCTTCTGCTGTCATAGCATCATCGTGAACACCAACGAGCGCTTCTGCCGCTTCGCTCCTGGAATATCCGAGCGAAACGAGCGCGTCGACAGCTTCCGCTCTTTCGTCATCTTCAGGCATCCCGATATCTTCTCCTGCTGTCCCCTGTCTCGAAAACTCGGTATCATCTATCTTATCCTTGAGTTCAAGAACTATCTTCTGAGCTGTCTTCTTTCCTATGCCTTTCGCTGACGAAATCGTAGCAGCGTCCTCGAACAGTATCGCTTTCTTGAGTTTATCATCCGGTACAGATGAAAGTATCGACATAGCTGCCTTTGCTCCGACGCTGTTCACTGTTATGAGCTGTCTGAAAAGCGTCAGACTGCTCTCTGTCGGAAAGCCATAAAGACTTATTCCGTCATCGTTCACTATCATCGCGATGAAAGCTTTGACTTCCTCGCCGGTCTGAGTGAGATAAAGTGAACTCCCTGCGGGAACACTTATTTCATATCCTATACCGCCGGCTTCGATCACTATGCCTGACGCGAGTCTAGCGGCCATTTTTCCTTTTATATAATGAATCATAGTTTTTTTACCTTTCTGAGAAGCGCTCTCCCTCCGGCGGAATTGCCATGTGTAACAGCGGCCGCAAGCGCGTCCGCCGTATCATCCGGCTGCGGTACTTTATCAAGAGAAAGGATCGTCTTGACCATGTACTGCACTTGCTTTTTGTCAGCTCTTCCGTTTCCTGTGAGTGCCTGCTTGATCTGCAAAGGCGTGTATTCCTCGACTTCAACGTCGGAATTCACGCA
This sequence comes from uncultured Clostridia bacterium, assembly GCA_937915045.1. Classification (GTDB taxonomy): domain Bacteria; phylum Bacillota; class Clostridia; order Peptostreptococcales; family Anaerovoracaceae; genus JALCRY01. The sequence goes on along the minus strand of CALDNM010000009.1, from coordinate 894 downwards.
GGCAAGTATAGCGACGCCTCTGGCCTCTCCGACTTTGATGACCGTCTTCGCGTTAGTATTATAAAACAATTCCTCGATGGCTGCCACCTCAGGTCCATATTCGGCGATTATTTCCATCAAAGAACTGTATAAATGCTTCAGCCTGTCCGGCATTTCCATTTTCGCGTCCGTCGTCACACTTCCGTAATCGACCACATCGAAATGGTTCCCTTTCATATCGAGTATGCCATATCCCATGATAGCATAACCCGGATCGATACCAAGTATCCTCATTTGTCCTCCCGTGAGCCCGTTTTCAGGCGCTTTTTCATTTTTTTCATTATATCACACGTAAACTGCAGTGTAAAGAACACATGTTTGTAAACAATGTGGCCTTAATGTATTGAAATAATTACTCTCTTAATGGTATAATTATTAGACGTATCAAGAGAGTGATTCGGTGAAAGGAGACGCACATGCGTTATTCCAGACAAAATAAAGTTTTGGAACTTATAAACAGCAACGAGATCGAGACACAGGAAAAATTGTGTCAGATGCTAAAATCCGCTGGATATCAAGTCACACAGGCTACTGTATCCAGAGATATAAAGGAACTTCAGCTCGTCAAGACTCTGTCTGCGAGCGGGAAATACAAATATACCCAGAGTTCGGATGAAGGCCCTGTTTCCGACAGATTCATAAAGATCTTCAAAGAGACGATCAGATCGGTCGACTCTGCCAAGAATCTTATTATCGTGAAGACCCTTTCCGGATGCGGTGCGGCGGCGGCGGAAGCTATAGACTCGATGAGTTTTCCTCATGTCGTAGGAAGTATCGCGGGCGACAATACGATATTGATAATAGTCGACGAAGAAGAAAATCAATTGGATGCAACGGTCTGTGATGCGGATATCA
>CALDNM010000008.1 GCA_937915045.1 uncultured Clostridia bacterium | reverse complement strand
AATGGCGGGGTACGAGGCTTTTCTTGAAGCCGCGGCGGAAGCGGGTCTCGATGTCGAGATCGCGCGGGCAGACGCGCGGGAAAGCAAGAGCGTCGACATCCAAGTTGTAGGATTTGCGGGATTCAGTCTCGGCGAGTACGCGGCGCTGACCGCGGCGGGTGCCGTCGACGAGATCGGCAAGGGCCTTAGGATCGTTCAGGACAGAGGCGTGTTCATGCAGGCCGCCGGACAGGATGATGCCGGTGAGAACATAAGCGGCATGGCAGCCGCGTTCGGGAAGAGAACCGAGATCGAAGCGGCTGTGGAAGAAGCGAAACAGGGACGAGTCCTTGAGGCAGTAAATTTCAATTCGCCGATACAGACCGTTGTCGCGGGAGAGATCGCCGCGCTCGATACATTCGCGGAAGTCGCTAAAGCAAAGAAGATAAAAGCGAAGAGACTTCCGGTCAGCACAGCGTTCCACTGCGCGCTCATGCAGCCGGCGGCGGAGAAACTTCTGCCGGTCCTTCAGAAAGCAAATATGAAACTGCCGAAGAACAAAATCTATTCGGACGCGACAGCAGAAGATATCATGGCGAATTACAGCGGTGACATCGGAGACGAAAAGAAAGTCGCTGAGTATCTCGCGGGCGTCATGGCAAAGCAGGCGATGAGTCCAGTGTACTGGCAGGAAATAGTAGAGAACATGGTCAGCGACGGAGCCGAGGCGATCATCGAGATCGGACCGGGGAAGACGCTTTCGGGACTCATAAAGAAGATCACTAAAGAAGCGGTCCCGATACATGTAGAAGATAAAAAAAGTCTCGAAGAGACGATAAGCGCGCTGGCTGAGAAAGCGCGCGGATAGAGAAAAAAATAAAGACGCGCTGGCTGAGAAAGCGCGCGGATAGAAGGAGAGCATGAAGTGGAAGAAAAAATGTTAGAAGGAAAATCGGCACTCATCACAGGAGGCATCCGCGGCATAGGACGCGGGATCGCGGAGATGTTCTGCGAGAATGGAGCGAACGTGCTCCTCGTTTACAGAAGCGATGACGCGAAAGCTGAAGAGACAGCAGACGAACTCAGGAAATACGGGACGAAAGTGCTGA
>CALDNM010000007.1 GCA_937915045.1 uncultured Clostridia bacterium | reverse complement strand
CGTGTCCGATAGTCCCGATATTGACATGCGGCTTAGTTCTTTCATATTTCTGTTTAGCCATTTGCTTTTCCTCCAATTAAAAGGTTATTTGTTTATTTTATCTATTAAACTATCCGGTAATTTCTCGAAGTGGTCGAACTGCATTACATATGTTCCGCGGCCCTGCGTATTTGAACGCAGATCTGTCGCGTAGCCGAACATTTCCGAAAGAGGTACCATGCCCCTTACTGCAACTGCTCCGGCATGCATATCCGTGCCTTCGATCCTGCCTCTTCTTCCGCTGATATCTCCGATGACGTCGCCCATGTACTCTTCCGGTACTGTGACTTCGACCTTGAAGATAGGTTCGAGCAGTACAGGTTTAGCTTTCTTGCATGCTTCCCTGAACGCCATTGAACCGGCTGTCTTGAATGCCATTTCAGATGAGTCGACTTCGTGATAAGAACCATCGTACAGCTCTACGCCGATGTCTACTACCTGATATCCCGCGAGAGGGCCATCTTCCATGGCTTCCTCGATACCCTGCTGAACAGGTCCGATATATTCCTTCGGGATAGATCCGCCGACGACCGAGTTCTTGAACTCGAATCCTTCGCCCGGTTTTCTCGGGTATACTCTGATCTTGACATGTCCGTACTGTCCATGGCCGCCTGACTGTTTCGCGTACTTGTACTCGACGTCGCACGGCTCTGTGAATGTCTCCTTGTAGGAAACCTGCGGCTTACCTACGTTGGCTTCGACTTTGAACTCACGGAGCAGTCTGTCGACGATGATCTCCAGATGGAGTTCGCCCATGCCTGCTATGATAGTCTGACCAGTGTCTTCATTCGTATATGTCTTGAAAGTAGGATCTTCCTCCGCGAGTTTCGAGAGGGCGATACCCATCTTTTCCTGACCTGCTTTTGTCTTAGGCTCGATAGCTACTTCAATAACAGGATCCGGGAATTCCATCTGCTCGAGAAGAATTTCGTGCTTCTCGTCGCATAATGTATCTCCGGTCGTTACCTGCTTGAGTCCTACAGCCGCCGCGATATCTCCGGAATAGACCTTCTCCAGATCTTTTCTGTGGTTTGCGTGCATCTGCAGTATTCTTCCGAGTCTTTCTTTTCTGCCCTTCGTCGCGTTATATACGTACGAGCCCGCTTCCGCGGTTCCCGAGTATACTCTGAAGAACGCGAGCTTTCCGACGAACGGATCCGCCATGATCTTGAAAGCCAGTGCGGAGAACGGTTCTTCGTCGTCCGCGACTCTTTCTGTCTCTTCGCCTGTTGCAGGATCGATACCGTCGATAGGCGGTACGTCCAAAGGTGAAGGCATATAATCGACTACCGCGTCGAGCAGAGGCTGCACGCCCTTGTTCTTGTACGCTGATCCGCATGTGACAGGGACCATTTCGTTCGCTATAGTCTGCTTTCTGATCTGCTTCTTGAGTTCGTCTTCTGTGATCTCTTCGCCTTCGAGATACTTCATCATAAGATCTTCGTCTGTCTCAGCGACAGCTTCGACCATCTTATCATGCCATTCCTTGGCTTTCTCTACCATATCCTCAGGGATATCCGAGTCTACGATCTCTTTTCCAAGATCGTCCTTGTATATCTCCGCTCTCATGGTTATGAGATCTATTATTCCGATAAATGTCTCCTGGGCTCCGATCGGCAGCTGTACTGCCACAGCGTTCGCTTTGAGTCTGTCTTTGATCATGTCGATGACTCTGTAGTAGTCCGCTCCCATGATATCCATCTTGTTGACGAATACCATCCTTGGTACGTGGTACTTCTCAGCCTGTCTCCAAACCGTCTCTGACTGCGGCTCTACTCCGCCTTTCGCGCAGAGTACTGTGACCGCTCCGTCCAGTACACGCAGTGAACGCTCGACTTCTACAGTGAAGTCAACGTGTCCCGGCGTGTCTATGATATTTATCCTTGTGTCATGCCATTGTGCTGATGTCGCAGCAGAGGTGATCGTGATACCTCTTTCCTGCTCTTCATTCATCCAGTCCATAGTCGCGGCTCCATCATGAGTCTCGCCTATTTTATGTGTCTTTCCGGTATAGAACAGAATTCTCTCTGTCACTGTTGTCTTGCCGGCATCGATGTGAGCCATGATACCGATATTTCTTGTGTTTTCAAGTGAAAAACTTCTAGGCATCCAGATATACCTCCTTTCCGCTTTCTTTTGCTTTCATAATTATCGTATCCAACACTGCACCTACCATCTGTAATGCGCGAATGCTCTGTTTGCTTCCGCCATTTTGTGCGTGTCTTCTTTTTTCTTGACTGACGCTCCCAGTCCCTGGGATGCGTCCATAAGCTCTTTCGCGAGCTTTTCGGACATCGTCTTTTCGCCTCTTGCTCTTGTATAAGCTGTGAGCCATCTGAGTCCGAGCGTCTGACGTCTGTCAGGTCTAACCTCGATAGGTACCTGATAGTTCGCGCCGCCGACACGTCTTGCCTTAACTTCTACCTGAGGCATGATGTTTTCCATTGCTTTTTCAAATACTTCCAAAGGTTCGTCTCCGGTCTCCGCTTTGATCTGATCAAAAGCTCCGTAGACGATCGCCTGAGCTGTTCCCTTCTTCCCGTCTAACATGATACTGTTGATGAGCTTAGCTACAACAACACTTCCGTAGACTGGATCAGGAAGCACCTCTCTCTTCGGTACATTTCCTTTTCTTGGCACGTCTCTTCCCTCCTTGCCATAATTGACAACGGTACTCGATTCAAAGCCGTAATCCATGTCTCTGAACCGTGGGCCTCGATATATCTATATCAAGGGCACTTTATTTCCCGGTCTTTTTTATTTTTTCGGTCTCTTCGCTCCATATTTGGAACGTGCCTGACCTCTGTCCGCTACACCTGCTGTGTCGAGCGTTCCTCTTACGATATGATATCTGACACCTGGAAGGTCTTTGACTCTTCCGCCTCTGATGAGGACAACACTATGTTCCTGAAGGTTGTGACCTATACCAGGGATATATGCTGTGACTTCGATACCGTTCGTAAGACGTACTCTGGCAACTTTTCTGAGAGCTGAATTAGGTTTCTTAGGTGTGACTGTCTTAACTGAAGTGCACACGCCTCTCTTCTGTGGTGAAGCAACATCTGTCGATACTCTTCTGAGCGAGTTCATGCTCTTGCCGAGTGCCGGCGCGGTGGATTTCTTCACGCTGCTCTGTCTGCCCTGACGTACTAACTGGTTTATTGTAGGCATTTGGTTCTCCTTTCTTTGCCCTTGACGGCAATATTTTACGCGCTTTTGCGCTTTACGGCCAAGGCTCGATTCGCCCAAGGCCGACGCTTATTTTATCACAAAACGCGCCCGAATGTCAATGTTTTACGACATTCAAGCGCGTTATGATCATATTTTTTGCTGCTTATCAGCTAATTATATCCGGAATGTCTTTGAGATCCGTTTTTTCAGTATTTTCCTTCACCTTGTATCCCGAGTCGTCGACCAGTACGTTTTCCTGTTCAGGCATCGGTACTTCGCCATTCTCTTCGGCTTCAGCTTCGGCCTGCTCTTCAGCAAGTCTCTGCGCGTAAGTCTCGACGTATTCAGTGTTCGGGCCATAATCAACAGAAATGTTCTTATACTTCTTCATGCCTGTTCCTGCAGGTATGAGCTTTCCGATGATGACGTTCTCTTTAAGACCCTGGAGTTTGTCGTTCTTGCCTTTTATAGCGGCATCCGTGAGTACTCTTGTAGTCTCCTGGAACGATGCCGCTGACAGGAACGAGTTCGTGGCAAGCGATGCCTTCGTGATCCCGAGGAGTATCCTCTTCGACGCGGCTCCTTCGCCTTCTTCGCCTTCTTCGGCCTCGACCTTATTGTTCGCGCCATTGATCTCCCACTTGGTATAAAGTCCGCCCGGCAAAAGATCCGTATCGCCCGGATCGTCGATCTTATATTTCGATAGCATCTGAGACACTATGACCTCGATGTGCTTATCGTTTATGTCTACGCCCTGGAGTTTGTATACCCTCTGAACTTCTTTCAGCAGATACTGATAAACTCCCTCTACGCCTTTCAGCCTCAGTATGTCGTGAGGATTGAGAGGTCCGCGTGTGATATTGCCGCCGGCCTCGACGAAATCGCCTTCCTCGACCGCGAGTCTCGCGCCGTAAGGAACGATATATGTCATTTCCTCTTCGCCTCTGACAACTACCTTGGTCTTGTTGTCCTTTGTCGGAGTCACTTCTATTACAGTGCCGTCAGCTTCGCAGATCTCCGCGATACCTTTCGGCTTTCTGGCTTCGAAAAGCTCCTCAACTCTCGGAAGACCCTGAGTGATGTCGCCGCCGGCTACACCGCCCGTATGGAATGTTCTCATCGTGAGCTGTGTGCCCGGCTCGCCTATGGACTGCGCAGCAGTGATACCTACCGCTTCACCTATATTCACCGGTTCTCCTGTAGCGAGGTTCCTGCCGTAGCACTTCGCGCATACGCCTGACTCGCTGTGGCATGTCATGACTGATCTTATCGCAACCGATTCTATGCCGGCTTCTTCAATGCTTTCAGCCATCTCATCGGTGATCTCCTCATTCGAGTGAACGAGTACCTCTCCGGTCTCCGGATGCTCGACATTGAGCAGTGAAGTCCTTCCGACTATCCTCTGCTTTAGCGGTTCGATGATCTCCTTGCCGTCAGTGAACGCTCTGACTTCGATACCTTCGTCTGTGCCGCAGTCCTGCTCTCTTATGATCACATTATGCGATACATCGACGAGTCGTCTTGTCAAATAACCCGAGTCGGCTGTTCTCAGCGCCGTATCGGCAAGTCCCTTTCTGGCGCCGTTTGCTGAAATGAAGTATTCCAGTATGGACAGGCCTTCACGGAAGTTCGCCTTTACAGGGATCTCGACAGTCTCGCCCTGAGCATTGCCCATCAGGCCTCTCATGCCGCCGATCTGCTGTATCTGTTTCTTGGAACCACGGGCTCCGGAATCCGCCATGATGAACAGGTTGTTCGTCTCATCGAGGCAGTCCATCAGCTCATCAGCTACCTTATCGGTAGTCTCAGCCCAGATGTCGATGACTTTTTCATATCTTTCTTTATTCGATACGAGACCCATCTTATACGCGTCTTCGTATTTGTTGACTTCTTCATCCGCTTCCGCGATTATCTCATCTTTGTTCTCCGGTATAGGCATGTCCTGTACACTTATAGTCACAGCTCCTATCGTGGAGTAATGGTATCCCATATCCTTGATACCGTCGAGCATGAGTGCTGTACCGGTGTTGCCGTGCTTTTTGAAGCACTTCCCGATAATGACTCCCAGCTGTTTCTTGTCGACGAGGAAATCTATCTCGAGCGAATAAGGATCGAGCTCTCTGTCTTCCACGAACCCTATATCCTGCGGTATTATGCTGTTGAAGATAAATCTTCCTACAGTCGATTCCACGCACTTGCCGAGCTTGTCGTCAGGTCCCGCGAAGCATCTTACTTTGACCCTCGCGTGGATGCCTACCACGTGATCCTGATACGCCATCATCATTTCGTTGATGTCGCAGAAGATCTTGCCGTCGCCCTTTTCAGCATCGGTATTTCTTTCCTTCGTGCCCGGATGTGTCAGATAATAACTTCCGAGGATCATATCCTGTGTAGGGATAGTGATCGGGGAACCGTCCTTAGGAGCGAGTATATTGTTCACCGACAGCATGAGGAACCTTGCTTCCGCCTGCGCCTCTACCGAAAGAGGTACGTGGACAGCCATCTGGTCTCCATCGAAGTCGGCGTTGAACGCTGTACAAGCGAGCGGGTGCAGCTTGATAGCTTTGCCCTCTACCAGTACCGGCTCAAATGCCTGTATACCGAGTCTGTGCAGAGTCGGGGCACGGTTGAGCATGACAGGATGATCTTTGATGACATCCTCCAGCACATCCCATACCTGCGGCTTCACTTTTTCTACCATCCTCTTCGCGCTCTTGATATTATGAGCGTCGCCGTTCTCCACGAGTTTCTTCATGATGAACGGTTTGAAGAGCTCGAGAGCCATAGTCTTAGGCAGTCCGCACTGCCAGAACCTGAGGTCAGGCCCAACTACGATTACTGAACGTCCCGAATAATCGACACGTTTTCCGAGAAGATTCTGTCTGAACCTTCCCTGTTTGCCCTTGAGCATATCTGATAATGACTTGAGAGGTCTCGATCCTGGTCCTGTGACCGGTCTGCCTCTTCTGCCGTTGTCTATAAGAGCATCGACAGCCTCCTGCAGCATCCTCTTCTCGTTCCTGACGATGATGTCAGGAGCTCCGAGGTCGAGCAGTCTCTTAAGTCTCTTGTTTCTGTTTATTACTCTTCTGTAAAGGTCGTTCAGGTCCGATGTGGCGAATCTGCCACCGTCGAGCTGTACCATAGGTCTCAGATCCGGCGGGATGACAGGAATGACTTCGAGTACCATCCATTCCGGACGGTTGCCCGATATCCTGAGCGCTTCCACTACTTCGAGTCTTCTGACTATCTTGACCTTCTTCTGCCCGGTCGCCTTTTTGAGTTCTCCTCTGAGTTCTTCCGAAAGCTGATCGAGGTCTATGTCGCAGAGAAGTTCTCTTATAGCTTCAGCTCCGATGCCGGCTCTGAAGGTACCGTCGGACGCTTCCTTAGCGTCTCTGTACTGCTGCTCTGTGATTATTTCTTTCTTCGAGAATCCTGAATCTCCTTCTTCGAGGACAATATATGTCGCGAAGTAAAGGACTCTTTCAAGATTCCTCGGTGTCATGTCGAGCACAAGACCCATCCTCGAAGGGATGCCCTTGAAATACCAGATATGCGATACAGGAGCGGCCAGTTTTATATGGCCCATCCTCTCTCTTCTTACCTTGGACTTCGTGACTTCAACTCCGCACTTGTCGCAGATGATGCCCTTGAATCTTATTCTCTTGTATTTTCCGCAGTGGCATTCCCAGTCTTTCTGCGGTCCAAATATAGCTTCGCAGAAAAGTCCCTTCGGCTCAGGCTTCAGTGTCCTGTAGTTTATCGTTTCAGGCTCCTGTACCTCTCCGTGCGACCAGCTGAGTATCTTCTCCGTGGAGGCTAATCCGATCTGCAAAGACTCGAAATTGTTGAGTTCATAACTGTTCTTTTTTGTTTCATCCATGATCTCTATTCCTCCTCAGTATCTGTATCATCTTTCTCTGTTGTAATGTCTTCGGCCGATCCTTCATCAGCGGCTTCTTCGACGTCTTCATCTTCCTCGTCGTCCGTGTCTTCGTCCTCAGGGACTTCTTCACTGCGTCCGCGATGTCTGTAACCGTCATCGTCCGAATAATCTCTTTCCTGTTCAACGAGTTCTCTGATACTTGTCGCGTCTTCGATCTCACTGGACTCTCTGAGTCTGATCTCCTCGTTCTTCTCTCCCAGTACTTTTACATCCAGGCAGAGACTCTGCATTTCCTTGATCAGTACCTTGAATGACTCAGGGATGCCAGGCTCAGGGATATTCTCTCCCTTGACTATAGCCTCGTACGTCTTGACACGTCCCACGATATCATCCGACTTGACGGTCAGTATCTCCTGCAGCGTATACGCCGCGCCATAAGCTTCCAGAGCCCATACTTCCATCTCTCCGAAACGCTGTCCGCCGAACTGGGCTTTTCCGCCAAGCGGCTGCTGCGTGACGAGGGAGTAAGGGCCTGTCGATCTCGCGTGTATCTTATCATCTACAAGATGATGCAGTTTGAGCATGTACATGTATCCGACCGTTATCGGATTATCGAAATACTCGCCTGTCCTGCCGTCTCTCAGTTTGAGCTTTCCGCTCTTATCGTATCCGCTCTCTTCGAGCAGTTCCATAATGTCGTTTTCATTGGCTCCGTCGAATACAGGCGTAGCTATATACCAGCCCTTCGCTTTCGCCGCGAGTCCAAGATGCACCTCGAGTACCTGTCCGATGTTCATACGGGAAGGTACGCCAAGAGGATTCAGCATGACCTGCAGAGGAGTACCGTCCTGGAGGAACGGCATGTCTTCTTCAGGAAGTATCCTTGAGATAACGCCTTTATTTCCATGACGTCCCGACATCTTGTCGCCGACGCTTATCTTTCTCTTTGTAAGCACGTATATCCTGACGACTTTGTTCACTCCCGGTGAAAGGTCTCCGCCGTCCTCTCTTGTGAATATCTTCACATCGACTACTATGCCGGCTTCGCCGTGAGGCATCTTGAGAGAAGTATCTCTGACTTCCTTCGCCTTTTCGCCGAAGATGGCTCTCAGCAGTCTCTCTTCCGCTGACAGTTCAGTCTCACCCTTAGGTGTGACTTTGCCGACCAGTATATCGGAAGACGATACTTCCGCGCCTATCCTTATTATTCCGTCTTCATCAAGATCCTTAAGCGCTTCCTCACCTACGTTCGGGATATCGCGCGTGATCTCCTCCGGCCCGAGCTTTGTATCTCTGGCTTCAGATTCATATTCCATGATATGGAGCGATGTAAGGACATCGTCCATAACGAGTCTTTCATTAAGAACTATAGCGTCCTCGTAGTTGTAGCCTTCCCATGTCATATATCCGATGAGGAGGTTCTTGCCGAGAGCGACTTCTCCGTTCTCTGTCGAAGGTCCGTCAGCTATGGACTCGCCCTGCTCTACTTTCTCGCCGTGGAACACTATCGGTCTCTGATTGAGACATGTTCCCTGGTTCGATCTCTTGAACTTGAGAAGCTTATATTTATCGACTCCTTCGCCGTCGTCTCTTCTTATCCTTATTTCATCCGCGTCCACATACTCGACCGTTCCAGCATTCTTTGCCAGAGTGACAACTCCGGAATCGTTCGCTGCACGGTACTCGATACCGGTCCCGACTATCGGAGCCTCTGTCACGAGAAGAGGTACTGCCTGACGCTGCATGTTAGACCCCATCAGAGCTCTGTTCGCGTCATCGTTTTCGAGGAATGGTATCATAGCTGTAGCTACCGATACTACCTGCTTCGGCGATACGTCCATCAGATCGACTTTTTCTCTGTCGATGAGATCGATGACCCCGCCTTCTCTTCTGCAGGCGACTCTTAAATTCGCGAAATGTCCTTTTGAATCGAGCGGCTCGTTCGCCTGCGCGACGACCTTTCTCTCTTCTTCATCAGCGGACAGATACTGTATCTCATCCGTGACTACATCATCTTTGACCACCCTGTAAGGCGTCTCGATGAATCCATACTCGTTGATAACACCGTAAGTCGTCAGCGAACCGATAAGTCCGATGTTCGGGCCTTCAGGTGTCTCTACCGGGCATATCCTGCCGTAATGCGAGTGGTGTACATCTCGAACTTCGAATCCTGCTCTCTCTCTTGACAGACCTCCTGGTCCAAGAGCCGACAGTCTTCTCTTATGCGTGAGTTCCGCCAGAGGATTGGTCTGGTCCATGAACTGCGACAGCTGTGAACTTCCGAAGAATTCTTTTATCGCCGCAGTAACGGGGCGGATGTTCATCAGTGCCTGAGGTGTCGTGACTTCTATATCCTGCGTAGTCATTCTTTCCTTGACTACCCTCTCCATCCTCGCGAGACCGATCCTGAACTGATTCTGGAGAAGTTCTCCGACAGTTCTCAGTCTTCTGTTTCCGAGATGGTCTATATCGTCGACATTGCCGACGCCATAATTCAGATTGAGTATATAACTTATCGACGCGATCATATCATCTATGATGATATGCTTAGGCGACAGATCGTTCTTCCTTGCCTTGAGCGCATCTTTCAGCGTCTCCTCATCGTTGTCCTTATTATCTTCAAGGATCTGCATAAGAACAGGATAATATACTTTCTCAGCGACTCTGAGCGGTTTAACGTCAAAGTCGACATAACCGCTTATGTCTACAAAGTTATTACCTATTACTTTCGTATTGTGCTCTTCAAGAGTGTTGCTGTGTACATATATAGAATATATACCTGAGTTCTCTATCTTCTTCGCGAGCTCAAGGTCGACCTTGTCTCCCTCTGACGCGATGATCTCTCCTGTCGAAGGGTCAACAGCGTTTTCGGCAAGCACACAGTTTTCGATCCTGTTCGCGAGTCCGAGTTTCTTGTTGTACTTGTATCTTCCGACCTTAGCGATATCATATCTCTTTGGATCGAAGAACAGAGAATTGAGCAGCGATGAAGCACTGTCCTTTGTAGGAGGTTCACCCGGTCTCAGTTTTTTGTATATTTCTTTAAGACCTTCTTCGCTCGTCCTTGTAGGATCCTTATCCAGTGTCTTTCTGAGTCTTTCATCTTCTCCGAAGAGCGCGATGATCTCATCGTCAGTTTCCATCGAAAGATCTGCGTGTACGCCAAATCTCTCGGCTTCATTAGGAACGAATTCATTCATCGCCCTTATGAGAGTCGTTATCGGCTGTTTTCTGGTCCTGTCTACTCTTACAGATATGATCTCGTTTGAATCCGTCTCATATTCGAGCCATGCTCCACGGTTCGGGATCACGGTCGTGGAATAAAGATTGTTTCCCGACTTATCTATCGATTTATCATAATACGGTCCCGGCGAACGAACGAGCTGAGTAACTACTACTCTCTCGGCTCCGTTGTATATAAATGTTCCCTTTTCGGTCATGAGCGGAAAATCTCCCATGAAGACTTCCTGTTCCTTTACCTCTCCGGTCCCGTTTGTAATCAATCTGACTTTTACTTTTAAAGGAGCGGCAAATGTCGCGTCTCTTTCTTTGCATTCTTCCTGGTCATATTTAGGAGGATCGTTCAACGAGTAATCTATAAACTCGAGGACTAGATTGCCTGCATAGTCCTGGATCGGCGAGATGTCTTCAAAGACCTCTCTGAGTCCTTCTTCAAGGAACCAATCGTATGAATGAGTCTGGATATCGATCAAATTCGGCATCTCGGAGACTTCGTTTATCTTAGCAAATGTCTGGCGCTCTTTCCTACCTAACATAACTGCTTTTGGCATATTCATCACTCCTTATAATATGTAATTTATCGCATCGCATAGCAGTGTATTATAATACCACATCAGCGATTCTGCGTCAAGAGTTTTTTGCTGATTTGTTTAAAACAAAATGCGTTCATAATTCAACAGAGAGCCTGCGTATATACCGCCTGCTCTCTGCTGTAAAATAGTCTTTTTCGATTCTGTTACGCAAGTTCAACAACTGCGCCGACTTCTTCGAGCTGAGCCTTGATCTGATTAGCTTCATCAGGCTCAACATCTTCCTTGATGTTTGCAGGTGCTGAGTCAACGAGCTCTTTAGCATCCTTGAGTCCGAGACCTGTGATCTCTCTGACTGCCTTGATGACTTTGATCTTTTCCTGACCGATTTCCTTAAGAACGACTTTATATGCTGACGGCTCATCTGCTGCTCCGTCTGCTCCGCCTGCTGCTCCGGCAACTGCTACAGGTGCTGCAGCCGATACTCCGAATTCTTCTTCGCAAGCTTCAACCAGTTCGTTGAGCTCGAGAACTGTCATGCCTTTTATGGCTTCAATGATCTGATCCTTATCCATTGTTTTTCTCCTTATCTTTATAATTAAATCTTTCTTTTTTCTTCGACTGCTTATTCAGCAGGCTTTTCTTCAGGTGCCGCTTCCTCTGCAGGCGCTTCCGCTTCTGCAGGTGCCGCTTCTTCAGCAGGTGCTTCTGCAGGTGCCGCTTCTTCAGCAGGCTTTTCCTCAGCAGGTGCCGCTTCCTCTGCAGGCGCGTCTCCCTGTTCAGCCTTTGCTTCAGCTATAGCAGCGAATGTCCTGACTGCCTTGCTTACTGGTGACTGGATACTTCCCATGAACTTCGCGATCAATGTATCCCTCGATGGGATCTTCGCGATCTGAAGGAGTCCTTCCTCGTCATAGTATGTGCCTTCGATGATGCCGCCCTTGAACTTCATTTTCTTGAATTCTTTGATGGCGTCATTGAGTACTCTCGCAGGAGCTGTCGCGTCTTCTTTTCCGATCGCGATAGCGCTTGGTCCCTCAAGGACCTGTGAAAGCTCTTCATAAGGCGTACCTTCGATAGCTCTCTTGATGAGAGTATTCTTATAAACTGTATAGTCTACGTCCGCTTCGCGGAGATTTTTTCTCATCTTGTTCGCTTCATCAACAGTTGTACCGATATAGTCGATAACTACTGCCGACTGAGCTCCGTCGAGCTTGCCTTTGATCTCATCGATGACGATCTGTTTCTGTCCATAGGCTGCTCTTGTTTCTTCACTCATTACGATTTTTCTCCTTTCCGCCGGCGACCCGTATGCCCCCGGCTTCTGTACGGTACTCCATAAAAAGCCCCACTTATCTTCATAGACAAGCGGGGACAATATTTCTTATATCGTACCTCGGCGGGAAATTAAGCTTTCGCACCCGCTGTCTACGGTTTTATTTTCGATTGTCAGTTCGTACTTACGCGTTAGCCGCGATAGCCGGGTTGATTTTTACCCCAGGTCCCATCGTTGATGAAACTGAAACGCTCTTTATGTACTGGCCCTTTGCCGCTGCCGGCTTTGCCTTGTTGATCGCGTCGAGCAGAGCGTTGAAATTCTGTACGAGTTTCTCTCCTCCGAACGATACTTTTCCGATGGCTGTGTGGATGATGTTGGCCTTGTCAAGACGATACTCGACTTTTCCGGCTTTGATATCCGCGAGAGCTTTCTCTACATCCATCGTAACTGTACCCGATTTAGGGTTTGGCATAAGTCCCTTTGGTCCGAGTATCTTACCTAATCTTCCTACGACTCCCATCATATCCGGTGTAGCGATGATAACGTCATAATCAAACCAGTTTTCCTGCTTGATCTTCTGCGCCATATCGTCAGCTCCGACATAATCGGCTCCCGCGTTCTCAGCTTCTGTGGCTTTGTCGCCCTTAGCGAAAACAAGTACTTTGACTTCTTTGCCTGTGCCATTTGGAAGGACGATCGCTCCTCTGACCTGCTGGTCCGCGTGTCTTCCATCGACTCCGAGTCTGATATGTACTTCTACGGTTTCGTCGAATTTTGCTTTTGAGTTTGCAGCTACGAGCTCAAGAGCTTCCTTTGGATCGTACAAATTCTGTTTGTCGATCTTTTCAGCTGCTGCTCTGTAATTTTTACCTTTTGCTTTTGGCATTTTTACCTCCTTGTGGTATTAGCGGCTCACGCCTCCCACTTTATTGATCTTCTACTACGATACCCATGCTTCTGGCTGTTCCCTTGATCATCGCCATAGCTGCTTCAATCGAGCCGGCGTTCAGATCAGGCATCTTCTTCTCGGCGATCTCTCTGATCTGATCCGATGTGAGAGTCGCGACTTTCGTCTTGTTAGGCTCTCCCGAAGCTGAATCCAGATGGGCTGCTTCCTTGAGCAGTACTGCTGCCGGCGGAGTCTTGCACACGAATGTGAATGACCTGTCAGCGTACACAGTGATAACTACCGGGATGATCGTTCCCTGCTGATCCTGTGTCTTAGCGTTGAACTGCTTGCAGAAATCCATGATGTTGACGCTCTTCTGTCCAAGTGCCGGGCCTACCGGTGGTGCAGGAGTCGCTCCGCCCGCAGGGATCTGCAGTTTTATGAAGCCGTCTACTTTCTTAGCCATACCTAAATCTCCTTTCTTTTAAATTTTGTCTATCTGAGCAAACTCTAATTCCACCGGAGTATCGCGTCCGAACATGGAAATCTTTGCCTTGACTGTTTCCTTTTCAGCATTGACCTCTTCGACAACTCCCATGAAGCTCTCGAAAGGCCCGTTTATGACCTTGATATCATCACCTGCATGAAGATCGAGATCGATATGTACCTTCTCGATACCCATACGGCGTACTTCTTCTACTGTCAGCGGGACAGGATCCGATCCATGTCCGACGAATCCCGTGACGCCCTGAGTGTTTCTTACGAGATACCACGATTCATTCGTGACTATCATCTTGACGATGACATATCCCGGGAACATCTTCCTGGTCTTGATGACCATGCGTCCGTCCTTAGGCTCCGCCTTATCTTCAGTAGGAACTACAACAGAAAGTATGAGATCCTGCATCCCCCTGCTTTCCGCCAATTTTTCTATATTCACCTTGACCTTGTTTTCGTGTCCGGAATACGTATGGACTACATACCATTTCGGTGTTCCGTCACCTCTCAGGCCTTCTCCTTCTTTCGGAGATACGATGTTTGTTGTTTTCTTTTCGTCAGCCATTATTCCACCTGTCTAAAGATTGATGCCGAGCATAGCCTTCAGCGCTGCCAGGAATCCTGTATCTACAGCCCAGAACATGAGCGCAAAAAATCCGCACGCGCATAATACGACGACTGTATATTCGCCGAGTTCGTGCTTAGTAGGCCATACGACCTTCTTGATCTCTGTTTTTACGCCGCGGAAATACTCTCCCCAGTGCCTTTTTTCTTTTTTCCTGGACTGGTTTACTTTCTGCTGCTTAGCTGTACGCTCTTTTGTCTCAGCCTTTCTGACTGCCTTAGCCGCCTTTTTTTCTTCAGGCGTCATTTCCTTAGTGGGTTTCTGAACAGGCTTTCTGGTGTTTTTATTAGCCATTTAAAACTCCTTACTTCGTTTCCTTATGAAGCGTGTGCTTCTTGCAGAACGGGCAATACTTGTTGAATTCAACACGGTCCGGGTTGTTTTTCTTGTTCTTGACTGTGTTGTAATTTCTGTGCTGGCACTCTGAACAAGCCAGTGTAACTTTCACTCTCATGTCGTTTCTCCTTTTAACATTAAAATCAGAGCTTCATATATCAAGCCCTTCTTGAATCTCTTAAAGTCGCTTGATAATTATACATATTCCGTCCCGATATGTCAAGGGGCCGAAACGGCTTATTTTCCCTATTTTCTAAGCTCTACTCTTCTTACCTTGCCGCTTATAGTCTTCGGCAGCTCTTTTACAAACTCGACATCTCTCGGGCATTTATAATGCGCCATCTTGGATTTCGCGAATATCATGATCTCCTTGCCGAGCTGTCTTGATGGCTCTTTGTCATCTGTAAGGACGATCGTCGCCTTGATCCTCTGGCCTCTCGTTTTGTCCGGTATGCCAGTGACCGCGACTTCCAATATGTATGGCAGTTCCATAAGCACCGATTCGACTTCGAACGGTCCCACTCTGTAACCGCAGGATTTTATGACATCATCTATCCTTCCGACGAACCAGTAATACCCGTCACTGTCGCGATATGCCGTATCACCTGTATAGTATATACCATCGTGCCAGACTTCCTTAGTCTTTTCCTCCATACCGAAATATCCGCAGAAAAGTCCGCATGGCACACTCTTGTCTGTCCTTATGATGACTTCTCCCGTCTCTCCGTCCGGAAGAGGCTCATCATCCGGTCCGACTATATCCACATCGTATAGCGGGCTTGGTTTGCCCATCGATCCCGGTTTCGGCATAGTCCCGCAGAGATTGCCCAGAGACATGGTAGTCTCGGTCTGCCCGAATCCTTCCATGATCTTGAGCCCCGTCTTATCATAGAACGTCTGCCACACTTCGGCATTCAGCGCTTCCCCCGCAGTTGTCACATACTGGAGCCTGCTGAGATCGTATTTAGAAAGATCTCGCTTCACGAACACTCTGTAAGCCGTCGGCGGCGCGCAGAATGTCGTGATCGGATACTTCCCGAACAGCGAAAGAAAATCATGCGGCACGAAATTCTCCATATCGTAAACGAATACCGCCGCCTCGCAGAGCCACTGTCCGTAGAGCTTTCCCCAAAGAGCCTTTCCCCATCCGGTGTCCGCGATAGAAAAATGCATCCCATCCGGATCGACGTTCTGCCAGTATTTTGCTGTAATGTAATGTCCCAGCGGATATCTGAAGTCGTGCTCGACGATCTTCGGGTACCCGGTAGTCCCCGATGTGAAGAACATCAGCATAGTGTCTGACGAGTCCACCTCGACTCTGTCCCATTTATCTGAAGCATTTTCGACACCTTCATCGAATGACAGCCAGCCATCGCGCGGAGTACCCGTCATCATCCTGACTACACCGTAATCCTTCGAATCGAGAGCTTTTCCGGCTTCCGCCGCCGTGCCGTTCTGATCAGTGACTACTATAGCCTTCAGTTTGCCGGCATCAAATCTGTATTTGAAGTCGCCCTCCTTGAGTTGATGGGTAGCCGGTATGACTACAGCCCCCAGCTTGTGGAGCGCGAGGATCGCGAACCAGAACTGATAGTGTCTCTTCAGGACCAGCATGACTCTGTCACCCTTGCCGATACCGAGACTCGCAAAATAATTTGCCGTCTTATCCGACATGACTTTCATATCTCTGAAAGTGAATTTCTTTTCTTTTCTCGTTTCCTGATCTACATACCACAAGCACATCTTGTCCGGCACTTCTTCAGCTGCCGCGTCGAGCACATCATACGCAAAATTGAAATGGTCTGTATTTTTGAATGAGATCGAATCGAGCACTCCGTTTTCGTCGAACCCCTCGTTTATATATTTTTTGCAAATGTTATTCATGTCTTTTCTTTTCCAATATCCTGTTCTTTTGAATAGAGCTGACCTCTAGTCTTCTTCGAATACAACTACTTTCTTCATCACCTGCGGCGTAGTAGGCTTATCGCTTCTGTCACGATCCGCTGATACTATCGTATCCGCGGCTTCGACACCCTCAGTGACCTTGCCAAAAGCGGCATACTGTCCATCGAGATGCGGAGCGTCATCGACCATAATGAAGAACTGCGATCCTGCAGAATTCGGCGCCATAGTCCTCGCCATAGACAGGACTCCCTTGGTATGCTTTATATCGTTATCGAATCCGTTTGCCGCGAACTCTCCTTCGATCGTCCAGCCAGGACCTCCTGTCCCGTTTCCGTCCGGATCTCCTCCCTGGATCATGAACCCCGGGATGACTCTGTGGAATATGAGTCCGTCATAGAATCCTGAATTCGCCAGTTTTTCGAAATTTTCTACTGTCTTAGGAGCTTTGTCTTCATAGAGCTCGCCCTTCATGACATCTCCGTTTTCCATTTCTATAGTGAATTTTTTCATGATTTACCTCCATTTTTCGGTATGAGTTAGTTACTTTCTTATTTTATATGCATCATAGCCGGAATAATCTTCGGCCAGGATCTTCCATAATTCATCCTTCAAATATGAAGGATATACTTCTAGCTCCTGAAGCTCTTCCCTTGTCTTGTAGCAGAGTTCACGCAGCACCTGATGCTCGTTGTCGAACTCCGGGTCATTTCCCAGTTCCGGCTTTCCTCCATCCGAGCGGCACAGAAAAAAATCTACGAACCTCTGCCCTTTTTCTTCATTTACCTGCTCGACGTGCCATATGAGTTTCTCAACTGCCACATCGAGGCCCGTCTCTTCTCTGACTTCTCTTTTGACAGCGTCTGCGGATGTCTCTCCATCTTCGACAGCGCCTCCCGGCACCATCCACAGATCGCGGCCTTCATGATGCTGACTCACCATCAGCACACGTCCCCTGTCATCGGTTATAACTGCTCTTACTCCGCCTATCCACATATGAACGCCCCCAGTACGCCTGTTATTATAATGAGCTTTATCGGACTGACTTTGAACTTGCCCGCCGCTATCACCGTTCCCGCGAATATCAGTATCGGTATAAGCTGCGGAGAGAATGTATTTTCCGCAAAGAGCGCTGTCTCAGCCACAAATACGAATGCTGAAGCTATGAGCCCTGCTGTCGCCGGTCTTATACCGGTAAACACCGCTTCAAGCCCTTTGCTTTCCTTGTACTTATCAAGGAATTTCATCGTTATCAATACAAGTATGAAGGACGGTACAGCCACTCCTACTGTCGCTGTGACAGCACCCGCGAATCCCGCGAATTTCAGTCCTACATATGTCGCCGCGTTGACCGCTATCGGTCCCGGCGTCGCCTGCGATATCGCTACGATCTTAGCGAATTCCGACGCCGTCATCATATCGAAGCTCTGGATGCCCTGATATATGAGCGGCAATATCGCCAGTCCTCCTCCGAATCCGAAAAGTCCGATCTTAGCGAAAGTCACAAAAAGCTGCGCTAGTTTTATGATCATCGCGGACCGCCTCCCTTTCCGGAAGAGCCATCTTCATTTTTACGGTCTCTGTTATTGTAAGACCATGAGCATTCTTTTTCGAGTTTTTTCTGTTTCTGGTTGTGATACGCCATCGCGCCGAGTCCGCATACCGCTCCGAAGAGCACTCCGAACACCGCGTTCACGCTCAGGAATGTGATCCCGGCGAATACTATCACAGCTATCGCCGCGGTATACCAGTCCTTGACTGTCTTTGTTGCTATACGCCATGCCGCTACCGCTATCAGTCCGGCGGCGCACGCCTTTATAGCCGTGAAAACGCCCTCCACATAATGATTGTCCGGCAGCGCGTCAAGCAAAAATACTATCAGCGAGATTATGATGAACGAAGGCAGCACGACTCCAAAAGTCGCGACGACAGCTCCCGGGAGTCTCTGCTTTTTGTTCCCGATGAACGTCGCCATATTTATGGCGATGACTCCGGGAAGAGCCTGACATACCGCTATCGCGTCTATCACTTCTTCATCGTCGAACCAATGATATTTCGTGACCATCATATCCTGTACCAGCGGTATCATCGCCATGCCGCCGCCGATCGTGAACAGTCCAAGCTTAAAGAATATCCAAAACAGCTGGGCAAGATCTCTGAATGTTATTTTATTATTCTCCAGTTCCATCTCTCGTCCCCGTTTCGATCACTTTATATTCTGTCTGCCGTCTTTCTCTGCGTTTATAATCTCTATTGTTCTTTTCACTGCCTCTTCAGCAGTAATGCTTTCTTTATCATCGTCGCGGCGAAGTTTATACTCCACCATCCCGTCAGCCGCGTCCCTTCCGACCGTTATCGCGACCGGTATACCGAGGAGTTCCGCATCGTTGAACTTCACTCCCGGCCTTTCTTTTCTGTCATCGATGAGCGTCTCCACTCCCGCGTCCTGCAGTTCTTTATATATCTTTTCTCCGAGCTCCGACTGCTTCTCGTCGTTCGGTTTTATGACTGTCACGATCGCGTGGTACGGAGCTACCGCTACAGGCCAGATGATGCCATGCTCGTCGTGATGCTGCTCTACGACGGCCGCCATTGTCCTGCTGACTCCGACTCCGTAGCATCCCATCCATATCGGATGTTCTTTCTGCTGCTCATCCTTATACAGAGCTCCCATAGCTTCGCTGTATTTTGTTCCGAGTTTGAACACCTGTCCGACCTCGATGCCGCGTGTATGCTCGACAGGCTGACCGCATTTCGGACATTTGTCTCCGGCTTTCAGCATCTTGATATCCGTGACGATGTCACCCTTATAGTCCCTGCCGTAATTCATGTTTATATAATGGAAACCTTCCTCGCACGCTCCCGCGCAGAGGTTCTTCATCCCCGGAAGCTCGCTGTCGATGACTATCGTACAGTCATGAAGCTTCATAGGTCCGGTGAATCCGCCTACGCATCCGCATGCCGCCGACATCTTTTCTTCATCAGCGAAAGCGATAGCGTACTCAGGTATGCCGAGCGCGTTGACCAGTTTTATCATATTCACATCATGGTCGCCTCTCACGAATGCCGCTGCATATCCGTTCACTTTCATCTCATTGTCGTATGTTTCGAAGAGCAGCGCCTTTATCGTCTGTGTCTTATCAAGTCCCAGATACTCAGCTACCGCTTCTATCGTCTTCGTCCCAGGTGTCGCCACTTTCTCAAGTTCCTTCATCTCCTCGTTCGAAGCCGGATCATCGACACACTCCGCTCTCTCATCAGTCGCCGCGTAGTCGCACGACGGGCAGAAAGCTATATCGCTTTCGCCGACCTCTGACAAAGCCGTAAATTCGTGTGAATTACTGCCGCCTATAGCGCCTGTATCCGCCTCTACCGGCCTGCATTCGAGTCCGCATCTCGTGAATATCTTTTCATAAGCGCCGTACATTTCTTTATAGTTTTTATCGAGTCCTTCAGCATCCGCGTCGAATGAATACGCGTCCTTCATCACGAATTCTCTGCTTCTCATGAGTCCGAACCTTGGTCTCGCTTCATCTCTGTATTTCGTCTGTATCTGATAGAGAGAAAACGGCAGCTGACGGTATGAGTTCGTGTCGCTCCTTACAAGGTCAGTGAATACTTCTTCATGAGTCGGCCCGAGGCAGAAGTCACGGGCATTCCTGTCCTTTATTCTCCAGAGTTCAGGTCCGTAATCTTCCCATCTTCCGGATTCCTGCCAGAGCTCAGCAGGCTGTACTGCCGATGTATGTATCTCCTGTGCTCCGATGGCGTCCATCTCTTCGCGCACGATCTGCTCGATCTTCCTGAGCGTTCTGTATCCAAGATTCATGTACTGATATATCCCTGACGCCCCCTGACGGACCATGTCCGCGCGGACAAGCAGGATGTGACTCGGTACGACCGCGTCGTTCGGTACTTCCTTCAATGTTCTCATGTGAAGCTTGCTAAGTCTCATTTTTGTCTCCTAACCTTTCAACTTATCTATAATAATGTAATATGCAGACTGCCTGTGCCGCCATGCCCTCGCCGCGGCCTGTATATCCGAGCCCTTCGGTCGTCGTCGCCTTGACGTTCACCAGAGCACTATCGATACCCAGACACGCCGATATATTTTCACGCATCTTTTCTATATAAACAGATACCTTCGGTTCCTGCGCAACCAGTGTAACATCAATGTTACCGACTGTATACCCTTCTTTCGATATGAGCTTTCCCGTCTCTTTGAGAAGTTTCATGCTCGATATCCCGCGGTATTTTTCATCAGAATCCGGAAAATGCCTGCCTATATCTCCTAGAGCCGCGGCTCCAAGAAGCGCGTCCATGACCGCGTGCAACAGCACGTCCGCGTCTGAATGCCCGAGCAGCCCTTTCTCATATGGTATATCCACACCACCAAGCACAAGATCTCTTCCCGGGGCCAGCTGATGCACATCGTATCCGGTCCCTGCTCTTGTCTCAGGCGGAAGGTCCTCCGGCGTAGTTATCTTTATGTTGCTGTAACTCCCTTCAGTCATAGCGGCTCTCCCCCCGATCCTTTCGACAAGCGAAATATCGTCTGTACCGGCGAATCCGTCTTCTCTCGCTTTTTCGTGGGCAGAAATAATAAGGTCTCTCGCGAATCCCTGCGGTGTCTGTACCGCGTAAAGTCCGCTTCGATCAAGTGTCCTGTCCTTCTCCCTTATAGTATCTTTGACGGGAACGACAGCGACTGACGCGCCTTCCCGCTTTGCGCCTTCGACGCATTTTTCTATTATATCACGCGTCACAAACGGCCTGGCAGCATCGTGAATAAGGACGATGTCCCAGTCAGGTCTGTTCTTCTTTATATACTCCACGGCGTTGAATACCGAGCCCTGACGTGAATCCCCGCCTTCGATCACTTCTGCCTCGCTGCCGCAGCCCTCGATCATTTTTTTAGTAACGTCAATATAGCCCTCCGCAGCGACAACTATGATGTCATCTATGAACGGACAGGCCGCGAAGACATTCACTGTCTTTACGATGACAGGGATGCCTCCTGTTTTGAGAAATTGTTTCGGTATATCGCCGCCCATGCGCCTTCCGGCGCCTGCGGCGGCGATTATAACTCCTGTTTTTTTATTATCTTTCATTAGATCTACCTGGCTGGTTTCCCAAATATCATCCTTCCGGCTGACGTCTGGAGAACGCTCGTCACCGTGAGACTGATCGTACGGCCAATGTACTTTCTGCCTTCTTCGACAACGATCATAGTGCCGTCGTCAAGATAACCGACTGCCTGGTTACGTTCCTTTCCTTCTTTAACGAGGAAAAGTTCCATATCTTCGCCCGGCA
This sequence comes from uncultured Clostridia bacterium, assembly GCA_937915045.1. Taxonomy (GTDB): domain Bacteria; phylum Bacillota; class Clostridia; order Peptostreptococcales; family Anaerovoracaceae; genus JALCRY01. Next base: position 1,680 of record CALDNM010000007.1, on the reverse strand, counting down.
GCACGACCGGTTTCAGTGTATTTGCCAGCTCATTTATATTGAGTACTTCGACGCCTTTTATCCCGGCGACTTTGTTAAGGTTGAAATCGTTCGTGACGACTTTCCCGTTTATCATCTGGGCGAGTTTCAGAAGCTTGATATCGACTTCCGGGACTTCTTCCAGTTCTTTGACACCATCCGAATTGTATATCTCTATACCGTGTTCGTTTTCTATCCTCTTAAGTATATCGAGGCCTCTGCGCCCGCGGTTCCTTTTCAGACTGTCAGAAGAATCCGCTATATGTCTGAGTTCCACAAGAACGAATTCAGGTATGATTATCCTGCCTTCGAGGAATCCCGTCTTCATGATATCCGCTATACGTCCGTCGATGATGACACTGGTGTCCAGTATCTTCGGAGAAGCGTCTTTCTCTTTCGATTTCTTGTCTTTTTTCGTGTTCGTTTTTTCAGTTTTTCTTGAAGCAACAAGCGCGGGCAGTACATCTTTGCCTCTCTTTGTGAAAATAACCACGCCGAGATAGCCAAGAAGAAGATAGGTCACTATCGTGAGTCCGATGGATACTATAGGTATCTTGATGCTGTTATATATCTGACTGATCAGGAACGCGATGATCAGGCCCATGACGAGTCCGATGATGCCCATTATGATCTCATTGCTCGAAAAAGACTGGAGATCTGTTTCGATGCTGTTGCTCATTTTCTTGCTCTGTTTGTTGACGAGCGGCGTAAGCTTGAAAAAAATAAAACCAAAAATAAGAACGAATAAAAATGCAATGCCTATATTTTGCCATTGCGTCATATGTGTCACTATCGACGAATATCTGCTTATCCTGAACAGATACTTTATCAGCATGTACACACCATAGCCCAGCCCTGCGCCAACAAGCGTAAAAACGACTCTGAATAATTTTTTCAACATATTTTTCACCTCCTTTCCTTATAAACAAATACAATAACATATTTTATATACTTCTTTCAAGTAGCAGAAAGCACCCTTTCGGGTGCTTTTTAATTTTTATCATATGGAATCATCCAATATCTTCTCTGCATCCTCGCTTGATATATCAGCTGCCAGAATAAGTTCGCTCACAAGAATATGACGCGCATTCGAAAGCAGTTTCTTTTCTCCGGTCGAAAGATGTTTTTCTCTTTCTGTCCTGGTAAGATTCCTTACAACTTCCGTGACCTCTGATATTTCCCCTGTTTTGAGCTTTTCCATGTTCGCCCGGTATCTTCTGTTCCAATTCTGCGGCATCTCTGTGGATGGAGCTTTCAGCATATCCACTATCCCATTTACTTTTTTCTTGTCTATGACATCTCTTATTCCTATTGTCTCCGTCTGGTCCACAGGGATCATGATCTTCATGTCGTTCCCCGGGACATCAAGAATATAGTATTCCCTTTTTTTGTCGAGTATCGTTTTCGTTTCGATCTTTTCGACGATGCCCGCGCCGTGCATAGGATACACGATCTTATCGCCTATCTTGTACATATATATTCCCTTTCACATATTCATAGATGATATTATTATACTGTACGTACGGCATATGTGTCAAGGAAGTAAATAATTGATTATATCAAAGCAAATTATATGTGTCAATATGTTATTTCTGTGAATTTTGTTTTTTCTCTTAACTGTCAACACATATGTTACACTTTGAGAAGTATTCTGATACAACC
>CALDNM010000006.1 GCA_937915045.1 uncultured Clostridia bacterium | reverse complement strand
GGCAGTCCTGCTGATATGCGCGATGCTTTCGGAGAGCGAACTCAGGGAGTTCTCGGAGATCGCGGCATCGCTGAAAATGGACGCGCTAGTCGAAGCTCATACTGAAGAGGAAGCAAAAATGGCAGTGGATATCGGGGCGAGGATCGTGGGTGTGAACAACAGGGATCTTAAGTCATTCACTGTCGATACAGGAAGGAGCGCGGCTCTTCGGAAGTTCGTGCCGGAGGAGACAGTCTTTATTTCAGAGAGCGGTATAAAGACGCGGGATCAGGTCAGAGAGCTTGGCGAAAAAGGTGTCGATGCTGTGCTCGTAGGCGAAACGCTCATGAGAGCGAAAGATAAAAAGAAGATGCTTTGTGAACTCGATGGAAGGAAATGAGGATGGAAGAAATGACAAAGGTGAAGATCTGCGGTCTCATAAGGGCGGAAGACGCCGAGGCCGTGAACAGCGCGGGCGCGGAATACGCTGGATTCGTATTCGCTGACTCGCGCAGGAAGGTGACACACGAGGAAGCCGCGGAGATAAGAAAAAAGTTCGACCCGGGCGTGACGGCGGTAGGCGTGTTCGTGGACGCGGATGAAGATGAGATCGCGGAGCTCACGGAGGCGGGCACGATCGATATGGTCCAGCTTCACGGGAGCGAGGATGACGGGTATATCGAAAGAGTGAAAAAACGCACCGGATGTCCGGTCATAAAAGCGATAAAGCTCGGACCTGAAAGCGGCGTCGCGAAGGCATTCTTGCAGAACGGAGCCGAGATAGAAGAAGTTTCGGACGCGGATGTACTGAAACAGAAGATCCTTTCCGCAAACGACAGTCCGGCCGATTACATCATGTTTGACGCCGGCAAAGGATGCGGCAGGACGTTCGACTGGAAAGCCCTGAAGGCTGTCAGAAGCAGTATCACGAAACCATTTTTCCTGGCAGGCGGCCTGAAGCCGGGCAACGCGGCCGAAGCGGTCAGGGAGCTAGGCCCATACGCCGCGGATGTGAGCGGAGGCGTAGAAGGCTCCGATGGATATAAAGATAAAACTTTGATCA
>CALDNM010000005.1 GCA_937915045.1 uncultured Clostridia bacterium | reverse complement strand
ACAGCGCCGTTTTTATTTCTTCCGCAACATAACGAAAGACAGGGTATCCCTGTCTTCCATTTCTTATCGATCTCTTTGGTGTGTAAATCACCTTTAAAGCTCTTTTATTTTGTCGATACAATCCTGACATACATTCTTTCCATTGACATTTTTTACGTCCTTCGCGTTTCCGCAGAAAACGCATGCCGGTTCATATTTTTTCAAAAGGATATAATCCTCGTCTACATAGATCTCGATAGGATCCTTGATCTTGATGTTGAGCGTGCGTCTCAGCTCTATCGGAAGCACTATCCTTCCGAGTTCATCAACTTTTCTAACGATTCCGGTCGCTTTCATATATTCACACCCCTTCCCGGTTTACTTTACTTTGTCTCGTCGGGTTTTCCCTTGAAAATGCCAATGACCGACGATATCGCCTTCGCAATAGCTGAAAGTGCCTGCAGTGCTGTTTCCTGTCCTTTGAACGCTTCTGCCATACCTTTGACAGATCCTGAAACATTATCCACGATCTCATCGACATCTACGGCCCGCTTTTTAGCGATAGCAGAAACGACTTCTACATCGTCCATCACCTTGTTGGTATGCTTCAGCGTCGTGGTCAGATTTGATACCATGACTATCAGAAACACAACCAGCACGATAAGTGCCGCAATGAGCAAGAACATCCCCAGCCCCTTGAGCGTAAAAGTAATCACCATGTTTCAATACCTCCTCTTATTGTGAGTCATCTACATTATCACCTATATTATGGTAAAATTCAACAATTATTTCTATATCAAGCGGGATTTGTAATATTTGAGCTTTTATGCTCACTTTCTCCCGTATATTTCGTCTATCTCGTCAGTATATCTGCCGTCGCGCTCTCTCACTATGAGCGGAGGCATGACGCGAAGCTCTCTTCCGCCGCTCTTTATGAAATGAGCGAGGACTATATTGGGATCTTCGTCACGATAAGGCTGCACAAATCTAATGACCTTCGGCTCGACTCCGGCTATGCGGCTGAATGTCATCATATCAGCGAGCCTCGATGGTCTGTGTACCATGAACAGATCTCCGCGGTCTCGCAGAAGTGCCGCGGCTGCCGCGAAAAAGTCCGAAAGCGAGGCCGTAGTCTCATGCCTGGACGCCGTTTTCGCGCCGCTGCCCGGGATCATTCCCGATCCTGCCTCAAAATATGGAGGATTCGTGACCGCCATATCGAACTTTCCGCACATGCTGTCGGGAAGATCCAATATGTCTCCGCGTATGACATCGAGCCTTCTTCCAAGCCCGTTGAGCGTTATATTTCTCACAGCCCTGTCCGAAGCGCCTTCCTGCATCTCGACTTCAGTGATGCGCGCCTTCCTGTATTTAT
>CALDNM010000004.1 GCA_937915045.1 uncultured Clostridia bacterium | reverse complement strand
TGCGTACAACAGTGTAAAAAAGACTAAAAAAGACGATTATAATACAATATTTGACGAAATTGGCGGCTGGGACGTTGAAAAGTCGCATTTTATTGTGACAAGAGAAGCGTGCTGAAAAGGCATGGCACAGAGCATCTCAGATCAAAGCGTGCTGGGAGGGCATGGCACAGAGCATCTCAGATCAAAGCGTGCTGGGAGGGCATGGCACAGATCAGATCAGATCAAGGCGCGCTGAAAAGGCATGGCACAGAGCATAAGGCTGCCATTAAAAAGGGATCAAAGGTATTGACAAATATTTACAATTGCCATATATTGTAAATAGCAGGATCGAGCATAGGTATTGTGAAAGAGTGGATCAAGAGAAATCAGCTGGAATGATCCAGTGTGTACAGAGCAGCACAGTATATCAAGAGCAGCAATGCAGTATATCCGGAGCAGCAACATCAGTATATCCAGAGCAAAAAATCAGCAGATAAACAGCAGCAATAATCAAGAATACTTTAGGAAAGGGAATAATATAATGTATGATCAGTTTTATATCATTGAGCTGGCTAAGGCCCTCCTCAAGAGGTACAAGGCTTTTTTGGCAGGCATAGACAGAAAACTTCCGATGATGCCATCGGGGACGCTTCAGGTCTGGGACAGCGGCAATACAATAAGATATTATCACAATACGATGCAGGACGGCAAAAGGACGCGGGTGCCTATAGATATTGCATGGCAGGGCGCCGGACAGATCATAAGCAATCTTACGGCAAAGGCAGTTCTGAAAAAAGCACGAAAACCTTTGGAAAAAAACATTGACGCGCTAGAGTCTTTCTTGAGCGAATTTCAGCCGTACGATCCAGTGGCGCGCGTTGGTAACTTGAAAAAATCATATAATGTGGTAGAAATAAAGAAACTCAGAGATCTAAGTATGATATTCATGCCCGGAGACATAGACCCGGAGGTCTGGAAGAAAGAAAAATACAAGAAAAATCCATTTCATCAGGAAAGGCTCAAATTCGCGACTAAAGCGGGTGAAAAAGTCAGGTCGAAATCAGAGGCGTTTATATATGATGAGCTGACAGCACGCGGAGCCGAGTTCAGGTATGAGTGTGAGCTGGAACTTGTGAAGAAAAACGCGGCGGGATGTGCAGTAATGCAAAAGGTCGTCTATCCGGACTTCATGATATTGCGTGAAGAGGACAGGCGCGTTATTATACATGAGCATTTTGGGAAGATGGACGATCCCGAATATAGCAGCGCGGCGATGCGGAAGATGGATGATTATATTGCCGCGGGTTACCATGTTGGAACAGACCTGTTCATCAGCTGGGAGACTCTGGATACACCATTCACATCTGCCGGCGCGATCGGCGCGGTAGAAAAATACATATAGCGGCAGTAAAAAATAACCATTTTGTAATCGAGGGATTTTGCCATGCCGAGGGCGGAATTCTGTTGTATAATGTTCACCATACGGTAGCAGTCTGGGTCTGTGGTTGAAAGGCCATGCCAGATACGGGCGAAAGGTCCCACGTAAACCGCGCCGAAGATGCGCGGCGATCATGGCGTATCTTAGAAGTAAGTCCTCCGGAAAATCCGGGTCAAGGCAAGTGTGGGGGCAAAGACCAGGTCAGCCAAACTGCTATTGTATAAAAAGCCTGAAATTGTTATAATTAAGGCATAAATTACAGTATGGAGGAGGTCAATTGCTATGAAAATAATAATTACGAGTAAGAATGTGAACACAAGCGATCATTTGAAAGAGACCATCGAGAAGAAAATGGGGAAATTAAGCAAGTATTTTTCCGATGACATAGCGGTAAACGTTATGCTTTCACAGGAGAAAAACCTGGATAAAATAGAAGCAACGATAAAAGTACGCGGTATGTATTTCCGCGCTGAAGATAAATCAGATGACTTTTTCGACGGCATCGACAATGTAGTCGATAAACTCTCGACACAGATGTCAAGATTCAAAGGCAAATTACAGAGAAAACATAAGGATTATAACGAATTTAAATTTGAGGACTGGCCTGAGCCGGAGGAAGAAGAAGAGATCAATATAGTCAGAAAGAAGAGATTCGAACTTGAGCCTATGACAGTGGATGAGGCGATCATCCAGATGGAGATGCTCGAGCATACTTTCTTTGTATTCCTGAACATGGAAACAGACAGCGTCAATGTAGTTTATAAGAGGGATGACAACAATTATGGACTCCTCGAAACAACTTATTGATATGAAAAGGGAATATTATGAGCGACACCTTGTATAATCTTGTCGCAGGCATCGGGATCAACGATATCATCGATATCGCTCTCGTTGCCTTCGTCATATATAAAGTACTTGGATTCATACGAGAGAGCAGAGCCGAACAGCTTGTCCAGGGTCTGCTTCTTTTGGTAGTAGCGACGTGGCTGTCAGGGCAGGTGCACCTTTATACCATGAACTGGCTGCTGCAGTCATTGCTGACTGTCGGCATACTGGCACTCATAGTCGTCTTCCAGCCCGAACTCAGAAGAGGCCTCGAGCAGATGGGGCGGAGCAAAATAATGAAACCGTCGCAGTTCGGCAAGCTGAACAAAGACAAGGCTATGCACATCACACATGAATTCGTTAAAGCAGTAGAAGAGTTCTCGGCGAAAAAGGTCGGCGCGCTGATCATAATCGAGCGTCAGACTTCTCTTTCGGATATTTGTGAGACCGGGACATATGTAGACGCGGAGATATCCGCGAATCTTCTCGGCAATATTTTCTATGAGGGCGCGCCGCTCCACGACGGAGCCGTCATAGTGCGGGGAGACAGGATACACGCCGCTGGATGTGTGCTTCCGCTTACAGAAAACATGGATCTTCCGAGCGATCTCGGGACCAGACACAGAGCAGGCATAGGCATTACTGAGAAATCAGACTGCATCACACTCATCGTCTCTGAAGAGACCGGGATCATATCGATCGCGAAAGACGGCCGCCTTGAAAGATATCTCGACTCCAAGACTGTCGAGAAAACGCTGCTGTCAGTTTATCTGTCGAGGAACGACGAAGAGAACGATAAAAACGGCAAGAAAAAGAGCAGAAGAAAATCAAGGAACAAAAGAAACAAGAACAATAAGAATAAGATGAACGATGACGGGGGTGACAGCGATGTTTAGAAACAACAAAGTCAACCTTGTCATATCTATAGTTCTCGCGATCATGCTCTGGGCATACGTCGTGGGGCAGGTCAACCCGGAGACGCAGCAGAAATACGAGGGCATAGCTATACAGATCACGAATGAAAACGTCCTTAATAACCAGGGACTCGCGATCAACGATCCGGGGACGCTGACGGTCGATGTGACCATAACCGGTACAAGACGCGCGGTCAAGAAAGTGAAAAGATCCGATATCAAGGCTACTGTCAACGCGGCGGAGCTCAGCAAGGGCGAGAACAACGCGGAGATAAAAGTGTCAGTACCTAGTGGTGTCAGTGTGGAAAAACAGAGTCAGGACAGCGTGTCGATATCTGTGGATGAGCTTGTGACGCAGACGAAATCGGTGAGCGCAGACTTTACAGGCAGCAAGGAAAAAGGCACAGAGATAGGGAAGGTCACTGTCGATCCAAAGACTGTTCAGGTGAGCGGTACCAGATCGCAGCTCGATAAGATAAAGACAGTCGACGCGACAGTAGCAGCATCCAGGATAGATACAAATGGAACGTCAGTCAAAGCAGATCTTACGCCGGTGAATGGCAAAGGAAATAAGGTCGGATACGTTACGCTGTCGCAGAAGACGGCAAGCGTGAGCGCGACCAGAGAGTATACGAAGACGGTGGATCTCAACGTGAATATCACGGGATCAGTACCGAGCGGCTATGAGCTTGAATCGAAAGATGTGCCGACTCAGGTCACAATAAAGGGACCGAAATCTTCGGTGAAAAAAGTGACCAGCCTCACAGCGGCTGACGTGGACCTGAGCAGTGTAAAGAGATCACAGACAATAAAGCTGTCGATAACACTTCCGTCAGGAGTCGAGCTCGCGGATAAAGATAAAAATATCGGAGTCAAGGTCGTGCTAAAGACAGTGACTACTAAGACATTCGTACTTTCAGCAGGCGATGTGGAGACGACGAATGTCGACAGCGGACTGAGCGCGGATGTGTCATCCGCGAAATTCAAAGTGACAGTCAAGGGTACATCGGATACAGTCGACGCGATGACGGCGGGCGACATAACGCTTAAAGCCGACTGTGACGGACTCGGCGAGGGAAAGCACAAAGTCACGCTCAAGGCGGATACAGCTAAAAAAGTGACATCGATAACTGTATCGCCGTCGCGAGCTGCAGTGACGCTGGAAAATCAGTAAAAGAGATAATAAAAGAATGGAGCAATAAATGAGCAGATTATTCGGAACGGACGGGGTACGCGGTATTGCGAACTCGGAGCTGACGCCGATGCTGGCGTTCAATCTGGGCAAAGCAGGAGCGTATGTCCTTAGCAAGGATACGTCGAAGCCGGTGATACTGATAGGAACAGACACAAGGATATCAGGCGATATGCTGAAGTCGTCTCTCGCGGCCGGAGTACTCGCGATGGGCGGTAATGTCATAGATGTCGGGATCCTTCCGACACCGGCTGTCGCTTATCTTGTGAGATACTTCCACGCTACGGCGGGGGCGGTCATCTCCGCGTCTCACAATCCATTCGAATACAACGGCATTAAGTTCTTCAATGGCAAGGGATACAAACTCGATGATTCCATAGAAGATGAAATAGAAAATATCATAGTCAGGAATCTTGACCTTGAATCTCTCGTCACGGGTGACAGACTCGGAAAGATACTTGAGGCGGAGTCGGACGCGCTCAGCGTGTACGCGAGGTTCCTGATCGAAAGCACTGATCTTGATCTCGAAGGTGAAAAGATAGTTCTCGACTGCGCGAATGGCGCGTCATATATAGTAGCAAAAAAGGTGTATGAATCTCTCGGAGCGAATATCATTTCGATAGGAGACGATCCTAACGGAACGAATATAAATGACGGGATAGGCTCGACTCATCCTGAATTACTGCAGCATACTGTCATAGACAGCGGAGCTTCGATCGGGCTCGCGTTCGACGGGGACGCCGACAGGCTGATCGCGGTGGATGAAAAAGGAAGAGTCATCGACGGCGACAAGACGATATGCATATGCGCGAAAATGCTGAAGGATGAAGGACGGCTCGTGAATAATAAAGTCACGGTCACAGTCATGAGCAATATAGGGCTCCATAAATATCTCGAAAGCATCGACTGCGAGATCGACACGACGCAGGTAGGAGACAGATATGTTCTTGAGAGCATGCTCCGTACAGGATGCGTGCTTGGAGGCGAGCAGTCGGGGCATATCATATTCCGCGATAAGACAACGACCGGAGACGGTATACTGTCATCGCTGCAGCTCGTAAGGGCGATCCAGAGCAGCGGGAAGAAGGCTTCTGAAGTCGCGGACGAGATAAGGATATATCCGCAGGTGCTCGTCAACGCGAAAGTCAGAAACGACAATAAGGACGCTTATCAGTACGATAAGTCGATACAGAAAGCGATCAAGGCAGTAGAAAAGAAAATGGACGGCACGGGCAGGGTGCTCATCAGACCGTCCGGCACTGAACCTCTTGTGAGAGTCATGCTCGAGGGAGAGAACGAGGACAGCATCGCCGTTCTGGCGAGAGGGCTGGCCGATATGATGACGAGAAAGTTCAGCTGAGGTTAAGGAGGAAAGTCATGTGTGGCATAGTTGGATACGTCGGTGAAGAGACCGGCGCGAAAGATATAATACTCGGAGGGCTCAAAAGCCTCGAGTACAGGGGATACGATTCCGCGGGGATAGCAATGATCTGCGACAAAAAGATCGTTACTAAGAAGAAGGTCGGAGTCATAAGCAATCTTGAAAAGATCATAGGAGATCCGGAGTTCGACAGCAATATAGGCATCGGTCATACGAGATGGGCGACGCACGGAGTACCGTCGGATTTAAACGCGCATCCGCACTGCAACATGGACAATACAGTCGCGGTAGTGCATAACGGCATCATCGAGAATTACATGGAAATAAAGGAAGAACTCCTGAGGGATCATGATATCACTTTCAAGTCTGAGACGGATTCAGAAGTGATAGCGCATCTCATCGGAGTGTATTACGACGAGTGCGGAGATCTTCATGACGCGGTCACGAAAGCGACTAAGCGGATGAGAGGAACATACGCGATCGTAGTAATGAGTTCGAAGGAACCGGACAAGATCATAGGTGTGCGTAAAGACGCGCCTCTCGTCGCGGGGATCGGCAAGGGATGCAACTTCCTTGCGTCGGACATACCGGCATTCCTGAAGTATTCCGGTCAGGTATATTTCATTGAGAACAATGAGATCGTCGTAGTCACAAAAGATGAGATCAAGATATATGACGAAGATAAAAAAGAGATACATCGCGATGTGTTCCATGTGACATGGGACGTCGACGCGGCGGAAAAAGCCGGGTATGAGCACTTTATGCTCAAGGAGATCCACGAGCAGCCTATTGGCATCGAGGAGACTTTGACAAGAAGGCTGACTGACAGCGGAGAGATCAATCTTGACGGTATCAGCATGACGAAAGAAGACATCGAGAAATTCGACAAGATATATATCGTAGCCTGCGGCACGGCTTATCACGCCGGACTGGTCGGGAAATACGCGATAGAAAAAATGGCAAAGATCACAGTAGAGACTGATGTGGCTTCGGAGTTCAGATACAGAGATCCGCTCATAGACGAGAAGACACTGTTCATCGCGATCAGCCAGTCGGGCGAGACGCAGGATACTCTGCAGGCTCTCAGGCTCGCGAAGAGCAAGGGAGCGAGAGTGCTCTCAGTTGTGAATGTCATCGGAAGCTCGGTGGCTCGTGAGTCGGACGACGTGTTCTATACATGGGCGGGGCCTGAGATAGCGGTCGCTTCGACAAAGGCTTACACTACGCAGCTCGTATGCATGTACCTTATCGCGCTTTACATGGCGCGCACGAAGGGGACTATCGACAACGCGTATTACGACAGGATGATCACAGAACTCAAGAATATACCGGAGAAGCTCGAGATGATATTCTCACAGGAAAAAGACATCGAGAAGATCGCCGAAGAGTTCCACAGGAACAACGAGATATTCTTCATCGGCCGCGGAGTGGACTCGACAGTTTCACTCGAGGGGTCGCTGAAACTCAAAGAGATATCGTATATAAATTCGTTTGCCATCGCCGCCGGAGAGCTCAAGCACGGGACGATAGCACTTGTCGAAAACGGCACACTGTTCTTCGCGCTCGCTACGCAGGACAGCCTGACGGAAAAGATGGGATCGAATATAGAAGAAATAAAAGCGAGGGGCGCGTATGTCATTTCCATCGCGAAGGAGGGGAACGAACTCATTTCGAATCTTTCGGACAGATGTATTTTCATACCGAAGTGCGCTGATGAGGTGTCACCGCTGCTGACTGTGGTGCCGCTGCAGATCTTCGCTTACTATGTGGCGAAGTTCAGAGGCTGCAATATAGACAAGCCTAAGAATCTCGCGAAGTCAGTAACTGTAGAATAAAGAAAGGGCGCCCGCAAAGGGCGCCTGTTCAGTTGAGCTGGAGGGAAAAATGAAAGAATACGATGTAAGAGACATTTCGCTCGCGCCGATGGGGCACGAGAAGATAGAGTGGGTCAGGCACAACATGCCGCTGCTGAACGGACTTGAAAAGGAGTTCAGAGAGACGAAACCGTTCGCGGGAGTGAAGATCTCGCTTTCGATACACATGGAAGCTAAGACAGCATACCTGTGCCTCGTACTGGCGGCGGGCGGAGCGGAGCTTCGCGCGACAGGCAGCAATGTCCTTTCGACTCAGGATGATGTGGCGGCGGCCCTGGCGGACAGCGGTGTGAGCGTGTTCGCTTACCACGGCGCGACGGAAGAAGAATACGAAAAGCATATAGAGATGTGCCTCGGTCATAAGCCTAACATCGTGATAGATGACGGCGGAGACCTGGTAGGTATGCTGCACGGAAAGAGGACAGACCTCGCGTCAGATGTATGGGGAGGCTGCGAAGAGACGACGACAGGGATCATAAGGCTGAAAGCTATGGAGAGCGAAGGCGTACTGAAATTCCCGATGGTGGCGGTCAATGACGCGAACTGCAAACACCTCTTCGATAACCGTTACGGCACAGGGCAGTCCGTGTGGGACAGCATAATGAGGAACACGAACCTCATCATCGCGAGCAAGACGGTCGTTGTGGTCGGATACGGATGGTGTTCACGCGGCATCGCGATGAGGGCAGACGCTCTTGGAGCGCGCGTGATAATCACGGAGATCGATCCAGTCAAAGCTATCGAAGCGAGGATGGACGGATACGACGTGATGCCTATGAAGGACGCCGCGCCGAAGGGAGATATCTTCGTGTCGGCTACCGGCTGCTGCAAGACGATCACGACAGAGCACATGCTGACGATGAAAGACGGAGCGATACTCGCGAACGCGGGGCATTTCAACTGCGAAGTAGACATGGAAGGCCTTGAGAAAGAGGCTGTCAGCAAGAAGGAATCGCGCGCGAATGTCATGGGATATAAACTTAAGAACGGAAAGACTGTACATGTCATTGGCGAAGGAAGGCTCGTGAATATCGCGGCCGCCGACGGGCATCCGGCGGAGATCATGGATCTGTCGTTCGCGGTGCAGGCGCTTTCTGCGATGTATATAAAGGAACATCATAAAGAGCTGCCTCTCGGGGTGGTGGATGTGTCGGCTGAGATCGACGATAAGATCGCGCGCCGCAAGCTCGCGGCATGGGGCACTGAGATTGATACTCTCACGGAAGAACAGGAAAAATATCTCCACAGCTGGCAGCTGTGATGTGTGTGATATAGCTATAGGGAAGGAAAAGGAACAGAAAAATGGAATTTGCCAAAAGAGTAGGCTGGCTCGAAGATACAGCAATGGTAGAAGCTTTCGAGCATGAAGATACACCGGGGATGATATCCTTCGCGGCGGGCATACCGTCGGCGGAGACATATCCCCTCGATAAAATAAGGGAGTCGTTCGACCGCGTGATAAATGAACACGGAAAGAAAGCGCTCTCTTTCTGCTCCACATACGGCTACGCGGGCCTTCGCGAAATGATGGTGAAGAGGATGAAAGAAAAGTTCGGACTCGACTATGGTATGGATGAGATCATCATCACGAGCGGATCGCAGCAGGGACTCGATATGAGCGGCATGGCTTTCATCGACCCGGGAGATGTGGTGCTTTTCGAGTCACCTTCATATCTCGGAGCGGTGAACGCGCTGCACAGCTATCAGGCTGAGCTGGTCGCGGTGCCTACGGACAGGGAAGGCCTCACGATCGACGGTGTCAGAGCGGCGTTCGAGAAATACGGGGACAGGATCAAACTGATCTATGTAGATCCGGATCATCAGAACCCGACGGGGCGGAGCTGGTCCGATAAAAGAAGACGTGAGTTCATGGATCTCATGGCGGATCATGATGTGCCGGTGCTTGAAGACGCGGCTTACGGAGAGCTTTCGTTCGATGACGTGCCGCAGAGACCGCTCGCGTATTACGACAAAAAAGGACAGGTCATTTATGTAGGGACCTTCTCGAAGATATTCTGCCCGGGGCTGCGCGTCGCGTGGCTTTGCGCGAGGAAGCGAGTAATGGAAAAGTATATCGTGCTCAAGAGCGCGGCGGATCTTTCAAGTTCGACGATAGCTCAGTGGGAGATCGCGGATTTCCTCGAGCATAACGATATCGAGGCGCACATCGCGGAGATAACAGGTCTGTATAAACATCGGTGCGATGTGATGGCAGAATGCCTCGCAGCTGAGATGCCGGAGAGCGTGAGCTTTGAGAAGCCGAAGGGCGGTATTTTTATATGGCTCGAGCTGCCGGAGGGGAAGGACGCGCGTGTGCTCTACAAGAAAGCGTGCGGCGCGGGAGTCGCGTTCATACCAGGGACTTCGTTCTATCCTAACGCGGACAGGCACAGCGAGCTCAGACTGAACTTCTCGAATACGACGGATGAAGAGACTCGCCGCGGGATAAAGATCCTTGGCGATGTCACAAAAGAATTCCTGGCGGACTGACCGCCGGCGGAGGTCAAATATGGATATCAGAGATATCGGAGAAAAAAACCGGGACTGGATAATCGAAAAAAGAAGAGATCTTCACAGGATCCCTGAATTGAGTTATCAGGAAATGCAGACGCAGGCTTATGTCATGAAGGCGCTTCTCGGGCTTGGACTCAAGCCTGAGCCGTTCGCGGATACCGGTGTTTTCGCGTATATCGAGGGCGGTGCCGGCGCTTCGGATGAGCAGCGGACGATCGCGCTGATAAGCGATATGGATGGTCTGGCAGTAACGGAAGAGACAGGTCTGCCGTTTGCTTCGGAGCACCACGGGATGATGCACGCGTGCGGACATGACGGTCATATGGCGATAATGCTAGGCGCGGCAAAGATCCTTCTCGAGAAGAAAGATAAAATAAACGGTCGCGTGAAAATCATATTCTACCCGGGCGAAGAGTCGGCGGTCGGGTCGGAAAAGGCTATCGCCAGGGGAGCGCTGGAGGGAGTGGACGGAGTTTTCGGATGTCACCTGTGGAGCGATATCCCATCCGGGAAGATCACAGTCCAGAGCGGACCGATCATGGCCGCGTCAGACGCGTTCTTTATTGAAGTCAAAGGAAAAGGCTGCCATGGAGCGATGCCTCATCTTGGCATAGATCCGATATATGCAGCTTCACGCATAGTCGTCGCGCTCAAGGCAGCGCCCGGCACGATGATAGATCCGCTCCAGAGCGCTGTTGTCACTGTATGCGAGTTCAGCGCCGGAACGGAATGGAACAGGATACCGGAGATGGCTTCTTTGGCGGGCACGACAAGATGTTTCGATAATGAGCTGAGAAAAAACATACAGGACATGGTCGCGGAAGTCGCGAAGAAGACTGCGGAAGAGACCGGGGCGTCGGCTGAGGTACGCTGGGAACACGGCTCAGCCGTAGTCATAAACGATAAAAACTGCAGCCGGACAGCTGAGAAAGCTCTTGAAAAAGTATGCGGCGAAGGCGTATCGTTCCATTATGACGGGACGATGAGCGGTGATGATTTCGCGGAATATCTGAATAGAAAACCCGGAGTATTCGCGATGATAGGGGTGAGCGATCCCTCGAAACACACAGACGCGCCGCAGCATAGCTCGCGTTTTGATGTAGATGAAGATATGCTGGTGAAAGGCTCGGAGCTCGCGGCGCAGTACGCTGTCGACTGGCTCAGCGGATCACGCGGATGATGAAATGAGATAAAAAGAAAGGAATGTGAAGGCCATGGGAGCAAAATCGACAGTTTCTATCAGGAAGACTAAGAGCGATGAGTACGAGTGTATCGCTGAAGCAGTACATGAAGTAATAAAAGATATCGGCGGTCTGGACGATGTGATCAAGCTGGGATATAAGGTGATCATCAAACCTAATATGGTGGCAGTCCCGGTGTCACGCTGTTCGGGAGCGGTGACAAGATGGGAGGTATGCCTCGCTGTTTATAAAGAAGTGGAAAGCATCGGAGGCATCCCGGTGATCGCGGAGTCGGCATCTGTCGGAGCCGATACAGAAGATGTTATCCTGATGTGCGGCTATCGTGATCTTCGTGATTCCGGCGTTCGGGTCGTGGATCTCAAGAGCAGGAAACCGGATGAGAACGGTCAGATGCCTGCCGGATACAGGTGCACCGTGGAAGTGCCGGACGGGAAGATCGCTCATGAAATTCTCACATGGGAACTCGTGCGCGACGCGGACGCGATCATTACTGTACCTGTCATGAAGACGCACGACCAGACAGAGATCACTCTCGGAATGAAAAACCTTAAGGGACTCATGCGGGACAACTGCAAAAAAAGATTCCACTTCGACGGGCTGACAGAAAGCGTGGTCGACCTCAACACGGTATTCAGGCCATGCGTAGAGATCGTTGACGGGACTTTCGCCGCGGAGGGGATAGGCCCTGTGTTCGGTGATACGAAGCGAATGGATCTCCTGATCGGCTCGAAAGATATAGTAGCTTGTGAAGCAGTGACCGGAAAGATCATGGGCTACGAACCGGAGGAAGTGCCGATAACTGTCGTGGCCGCAAAGCGCGGACTTGGCACAATGGAACTTTCAGAGATAGAAACTGTCGGTGAACGGATAGAGGATGTCGAAGAGCGATTTGTGCGCTGCAGTGAAACGAAGATCGAGGGGATCGCGGATTCATTCAATATAGTATCAGGCAGCGAGACTTGCACCGGATGCAGGAACACCATTGTAAGTATCCTGATGGAGATGAAGGAAAAGGGATTCCTTAAATATACAGAGGACCTGACTATAATATCCGGCTCTCCGGAAGATATAGACGAGGATCTGCTCAAGGGAGAGGTCGTCTGCGTAGGTGAATGTACGAAAAAATATGCCGCGCAGAACGGTTATCGCTGCGCGGCTGGATGTCCTCCGAGAAATGATCTCATAGTCAAAGAGATCCTTAACGGCAGAGAAGCATATAACTGTGAGTGATCTCCGCCGGTGCTGTGTCGTTTTTAGTCTTCGTGTATGATGAGTTCGAGCACGTCCGGACGTGAGTAATGACCGGCACCGTCAAATTCCATATGGCTCGAAGGGACGTTATCCATGTCAAGGTCGGCATAGATGATCTCTTCTTTATCCCAAACAGGCTCCGTCACATAGTGGCCGTAAGGGTCGACGAAGCAGCTTCCGCCGCGGCAGACCGTATCAGGCAGTACAGATATTTCATTCTGGCTCTTCAGCGAGTCAGGATACATATCGCGTGTGAAATACATATCGCAGTTCAGCACGTAGCAGTGACCTTCGATCGCGATGTGCTTGACAGTGTCCTGCCACTCCGGGTTGTCGTTCGTGCACGGCGCGAGATAGAGCGCGACGCCCTTCTCATACAGCGCGGCTCTCGCGAGCGGCATATAGTTTTCCCAGCAGATCAGACTTCCCATATTTCCCCACGGAGTCTCCGCGATCGGGAACGCGCCTTTATTTCCATCGCCCCAGATGCAGCGCTCAGTGCCCGTAGGTTTGAGTTTGCGGTGACGGTAGATCAGCTCGCCTTCCGGTGAGAAGATGAGGTTGGTGCAGTAAAGGGTACTGTTTGTCGCGTCTCTTTCGGTGATGCCTATGCTTACATAAGCGCCGGCTTCTTTCGCTGCTTTACCGATCATGTCGGTCTCTTCACCCGGCACGACTACCGAATTATCGTAATATACTTTCCAGTCAGTGCGTCCGTCTTTGTTTCTGCTCCCGACTGTGAATCCGAAAGTCAGGCCGTATGGATAGCACGGGATGAAGGATTCGGGGAAGACAATGAGCTCCGCTCCGTTTTTTCCCGCTTCTGCTATAAGCTTTACGGCTTTTTCAGTTGTTGCCTTTTTGTCGAACATGACCGGCGCGGCCTGTGCGATCGCTGCTCTCAGGTCTTTCTTTAGATCTTTCATATTTTGTCCTCCTTGTTTGTTTTTACTCTGATATCAAAAGTATAACACAGCGAAAAAACAATTACCTCTTTAAAATCATCACGAAAAACAATATAATAGAAAAGTATTGTAAATGAGGGCCCGTCATGATCGGGACCCGGATCAGGAAAGGAGAACGCGGCATAGCCGATCGACTGCCGCGAACAGATAAATGGATAATGAAAAACTTGCGAAGCTGCTTTTCCCGGATATAAACAAGACTCCGGATGATTACGAAAAAATATACCCGCCGAGGAACTTGCCGGAGGGCGCGAAGGTCACAAGGCTCGGACCGAGCCCGACAGGGTTCATGCATCTCGGGAATCTCTACGGAGCGTTCGTCGATGAACGTCTCGCGCATCAGAGCGGCGGAGTGTTCTATCTCAGGATAGAGGATACGGACGACAAACGTTTTGTCGAAGGCGCTGTCGATGTCATAATAGATTCTCTTGATTTCTTCGGAATAGAGTTTGACGAGGGCGCGGGCCGCGATGGCGATACAGGGGAATACGGACCATATACACAGAGCGAGAGGAAAGATGTCTATCAGTGCATGGCAAAATACCTTGTGGAAAATGGCATGGCGTACCCGTGTTTCCTCACTGAAGAGGAGATCGGCGCGATCCGTGAGAAACAGGAAGCGGAGAAAAAGACACCGGGCATATACGGGAAGTACGCTTCATGCAGAGATCTTTCGATAGAAGAAGTAACAGCGAATATCGACGCGGGCAAACCGTACGTGCTTCGTCTGAAGTCGGATGGTGATATGGATGATCCAAAGGAGATCCACGTCAAAGACGGTATCCGCGGGACTCTTACGATGCCGGAAAACTGTCAGGATGTCGTTATACTCAAGACGACAGGCATCCCGACTTACCACTTCGCGCATGTAGTCGATGATCATTTCATGAGGACGACTCATGTAGTCCGCGGTGAGGAATGGCTTTCATCGCTGCCGATACATGTCGAACTCTTTCAGAAATTTGGCTGGAGATGGCCGGTGTTCTGCCATACAGCGCAGCTCATGAAGCTCGACGAAAATGGAAATAAGAGAAAACTGTCGAAAAGAAAAGACCCTGAGCTGAGGCTCGGTTACTATAAAGAAATGGGCTATCATCCGGCGGCGGTGCGTGAATATCTGCTGACTATCCTCAACTCCAATTACGAGGAATGGCGCATGGCGCATCCGGACGCGCCTGTAGATGATTTCGCGTTTACGACAAAGAAAATGAGCAATTCGGGAGCGCTCTTCGATCTCAATAAACTCAACGATGTATCGAAGGATGTGCTCGTGAAAATAAACGCGGAGGATCTGTTCAAGTTCATGCTTGGATGGGCAAAAGAATATAAAGAGGAGATCGTGCCGGAACTCGAGGGACATGAAGATTATCTTCTCCCGATACTCGATCTCGGGCGCGGCGGCAAAAAACCGCGTAAGGATTTCGTGAACGCGCCGCAGATGTTCGAGTTCATAAGTTACTTCTTCGATGACTATTTCAAGATCGAAGACAGTCTGCCGGAGGAAGTTTCGCCGGACGACGCGAAGAAGATACTGGAAGCGTACCTCGCGAGCTATGATCAGTCGGATGATCAGGGCGCGTGGTTCGATAAGATAAGGGAAATCGCGGAGCAGCTCGGATACGCGCCGCGTCCGAAGGACTTCAAGAAAGAGCCTGACAAGTTCAAGGGGCATGTCGGACACGTCAGCGAAGTCATAAGACTCGCGGTCGTCGGCCGCGGACAGTCGCCGGATATCTGGGAGATACAGCAGATACTAGGTGAAGCGCGCGTGAGAACGCGTGTCAAAAACTACGCCGCGTCATTTTGATCGAGGCCGTACTTTCATGATCCGGCACGCGCTGCCAAGTCGTGGGAGTTCGAAAAAGAAGGGGGAGGGATCGTTTGAGCATCGCGCTTGCGTTTGTCATATTCACAGCGTCTATGGTCACATGCCTGATCGCTGGGAAAACTATGCTGATCGCGCTTGTGATAGGTTTCTTCTGCTTTTTTTCTGCCGCGTGCAAGCGCGGCTGCTCTGCGCGTGAAGTCGGGAAGATGGCGGGGGAAGGCGCGAAAGAATCTCTCGTCGTCGTCGAAATCCTCGTCCTGATCGGGATGCTCACAGGCCTCTGGCGCTCATCCGGAGTCATTACTTTTTTCGTATATTACGGCATAAAAATAATCACGCCGCATCTTTTTATACTGATCACATTCCTTCTGTGCGCGCTGCTTTCATACGCGCTCGGCACTTCGTTCGGAGTCGCCGGTACGGTCGGAGTCATTTTCATCGTTCTCGCGAAAAGCGGAGATGTGAGTCTGGCGATCACAGGAGGCGCGATCCTGTCAGGAGTTTATTTCGGCGACAGAGGATCCCCTGTCTCGTCATCCGGTGTGCTGACAGCGGCGGTGACTCATACGAATTTCGAGAACAATGTGCGCGAAATGATGAAATCAGCGGCGATCCCTATGGCGATATGCGTGGCGGCTTATGGCGCGCTTTCATATACGCATCCGATAAAGACTGTGGATACCGCGGTAATGGATCTTCTTTCGACGGATTTTCATTTGTCGTGGCTGCTTCTCCTGCCCGCGGTCATAGTTTTGGTGCTTCCGCTTTTTAAAGTAAAGATAAAGATCACGATTTTTATAACGATCATCGTGAGTTTTATCCTCGGGATAGCGTTTCAGGGGGACAGCGTGCTTCGGAGTTTTAAGTACATGATCTTCGGATACACATGTCCGGATCCTGCGCTGGGGAGCATACTAAACGGCGGCGGACTTAAGTCTATGGTACTCGTCTGCGCGATACTTGCGCTCTCCTGTTCATACTCGGGGATATTCAGGACGACACGCATGCTGAACGGTATGCAGCATCATGTACTTCACCTGATGAAAAAAGTAGGCCGCTTCCCGGCAACTCTTATTACTTCTATCGTGCTGGTCGCGCTTTTTTGCAATCAGACTATAGCGACGGTCATGACGACGAATATGGTAGAGAGGATGTACATACAGGGGCATGGCACGAGGACCGAGCTCGCGATGGACATCGAAAATTCCGCGATAATAGTGGCCGCGATCGTTCCGTGGTCTCTTGCGGTGGCGGTGTGTTATAACATCATGGGTGTCGGAATGTATATAATCCCGTGGGCATTTTTCCTGTTTCTCGTTCCGATATGCTGGCTCTTCACGAAGAGATTTTTATTCAAACCTGAAAAGGCAAAAAATAAAATTTGACCTTACAGCAGAGGGATGTAGTTGTGAAGGACGACGATCCACAGAAAGATCGTGACTATCGAGATCACTGAGCAGTAAGCGACTATCTGCGCGGCAAGTTCTCCGTCACCGCCCATCTGCTGCGATATGGTGAAAGTGTTGACCGCTGTCGGCGCGCACATCGTCGCGAAGACTACGATTATCTCATAATTGTTGAATCCAAGAAGTATCGCTGCCGGGACGAGTATGGCCGGCACGAGCACGAGCCTCGCGAAGCTGGTAAGGAATATCTGCTTCGTGTATTTGCCTGTGGCCGCGAACGAGAAACCAGCGCCGAGCATGACAAGCATCATCGGCGTAGCGACCTGGCTCATTTGCCTGATGACTCCGAGTGCCAGATCGGGGATCGGGATATGACAGAACGTGAATATCACACCGACTGCCGCGCCGTGGATAAGAGGATTGACCGCTATCCCGCGCAGCATTTTTTTGTAATCGGGCTTCCCTTTTCTGAGCGCCTCAAAGACTATCACTGACGCGACATTGTAAACGATTATGGTAAGGGTGATGGCGAGTGCCATGAGGCCGAGGTATTTCTTTCCCGCGACCGCTTCCATGACGGGCATCCCGACGAATACGAGGTTGCCTCTGAAGATGGCCTGTATGATGACAGGCTCCTGCATTCTGTCCTTTTCGATCTTTGGCACGATCAGGAAACTCCCGATGATGACGAGGATCACAGTGACCGGGATATAGATGATAAGCTTATAGTCGATAAACGATGTGAAGTCATTTGAGTACAGATTATAGAATATCAGCACAGAAAGAAAGAGCCGGAATATGATCCGGTTGATCGTGCTGACAGCGTCTTTGGTTATGAAACCCACGCGTCTGCAAATGTATCCTACTGTCATGAGCGCCAGCAGCGGGAATACCGCGTCCAGCGCCAGTTTGAAAACCGCGCCCATCCTGCTCTCCGTATAAAAGTCATTCTCTGTTCAAAAAAGATTATAACACAGATCCGGAGCACCCATATGCTCCGGATCATATAATCTTTTATAGTACTTTATTATAGCCTGTATTCCTGGATCGAATAGGGGCGGCATCAATCGAAATCGAAGAGCGGCGTGCTGAAGTAACGCTCTGCCGTATCAGGCAGCAGTGTGACTACTGTTTTTCCCGGCCCGAGTTTCTTCGCGAGATCGATCGCGGTCACTACGTTCGTACCGCTCGATATCCCGCACATGAGCCCTTCTTCCGCCGCGAGCCTCTGCGACATTTTTATAGCGTCGGCGTCTTTCACAATGAAAGTCCGGCTGAATATCTGCTGATCGAGGATGTCCGGCACAACTCCGTCGCCGATCCCCATCTGCATGTGGGTGCCGACTTTCCCGCCCGAAAACAGCGCCGCGTTTTCAGGCTCCGCTGCCCAGATCTCCGTGTCCGGGTTCTTCTCAAGAAGCGCTCTGCCGATGCCTGTGATCGTACCGCCGGTACCTATGCCTGAGCAGAAACCGTCTATAACTACATCGCCGGCCTGCTCGACTATCTCACGCCCGGTGCCCTCATAATGCGCGGCGACGTTTGCCTCATTCGCGAACTGCTGCGGCACGTAAACGCGCTCATCTTTTTTCATCATTTCCATAGTGGTGTTCATACATTCTTCGATACACTTACCTATATTTCCCGCGTCGTGGACGAGGATAACGTCCGCTCCGTATAATTTCACAAGTTTCCTGCGTTCTTCGCTGACAGAATCCGGCATGACGATGACCGTCTTATATCCCTTGACCGCGCCCGCGAGCGCAAGGCCGATGCCCTGGTTTCCGCTGGTCGGTTCGACGATGATCGTGTCATCCTTTATCAGTCCTTTTTTTTCCGCTGCGCGAAGCATGTTGAAGGCCGTCCTTGTTTTGACTGATCCTCCGACATTGACAGCTTCGTACTTGACGAGGATCTGCGCGGCGTCTTTTCCTCCGCCGATCCTGTTCAGTCTCACGAGAGGGGTGTTGCCCATCGCGTCGAGAATGTTGCTGCTTATCATTTTGTGTCCTCCTGAATGTATGATTGTTTGTAAGTGATTGGTTCGAATCATAGTCTCGTTATTACCCGCGCTGATGTGCGTTTAATCATATTATTTTGTGCGTTTTCACGATATTTTTGAGTTTTTTGCAGTAATGTTTGTGACTGGGAACAATCGGAACACGATGTCGTTATGAATATCCGAAAGTCCGCTGTTCTTTGGGGAGAAACACAGGAAAATTGTAGGCAAAGAACAAGGAACCGGAAATTATTTGTGAAAAACAACAAGAAAATTCGCAAAAAGTATTGACAACGCATAAAAAGAGGTGTACTTTGAGTCTATAAATTGAATATCGTTAAAGCGATGAAGGAGACAAGTACTTCGGAAAACCCGCTGAGCGCGCCAGAATCAGGAGAAACAGATCATGGAGCGCGGAGTGAACCGGTGGCAGTGAGAAGCCGGGAGCAGGGAGCCGCAGGAATAACACTCCCGAGCACGAACTGAAAGAGCGATCGAGTAGGGGAGTCGGGTCCGGCCCGTCACAGCCGGTACAGCTGTTGGGCTGGAAAAAGAGGGGTCTTTCGATCCAAGTTAGGTGGCACCGCGGATATGTGGCTATTCGTCCTATAAGTTATAGGATGAATGGCCACTTTTTAATTACCGGGACTGAGTGCCCGGGAGCGCGGGAGGTGCTGAAAATGTGTTCGATAATGGGCAGTACAGTGAAGATCGATATGGGAGTATATCTCAGGGGATTTGAAAAAACAAAATCGAGGGGACCTGATATGAGCAGGATGAGCGAGACCGGACAGGGGGCGCTGAGCTTCCACAGGCTCGCGATCATGGATCTCGATGAGACGGGGATGCAGCCATTCGAGTCAGGCGGAGATGTATGCGTCTGCAACGGAGAGCTTTATGGATTCCGTCCGGAGAAGAAACGTCTTGAAGGAATGGGATACACGTTCGTATCTGACAGCGATTGTGAGATCATCCTTCCGCTCTGGCGGGAATACGGGACAAAAATGTTCGGGATGCTGGACGCGGAATACGCGATGATAATTTACGACGCGAAGACGGACAGTTATATCGCGGCGAGAGATCCGATAGGGATACGCCCGCTTTATTACGGATATGTGAAGCAGGAATACATAGATGACGCGATGATGTTCGGTATATCGGACGGAGCGGGAAAAGACAGCGGAATAATATTCGCGAGCGAGCCGAAAAACATCGAAGGCATAGTCGATGAAATAAAGCCGTTCCCGCCGGGGCATTATTACAAGGACGGAAAGTTCGTCTGCTATGACGATATCTCATCTCTCGAGGGAAACAAATACGCCGGAGAAGACACAGGCTGCTGCGAGGACGATCTCGACACTATTTATCAGAAGATCCACGACAAACTCATAGAGGGTGTCAGAAAAAGACTCGACGCTGACGCGCCTATAGGATTTCTGCTGAGCGGCGGGCTCGACAGTTCGCTGGTCTGCTCGATATCGCAGAAGCTGATGCCGGGGAAACCGATCAGGACTTTCGCGGTAGGTATGGATGTGGACGCGATCGATCTTAAGTACGCGAGAGAGGTCGCGGACTATATCGGATCGGAGCATCATGAGATCATAATCACGAAAGATGATGTGATCGGCGCGCTTGAGACAGTCATTGAAACGCTCGGGACATACGACATTACTACAATAAGAGCGAGCATGGGGATGTATCTCATGTGCAGGGCGATCAGAGAAACGACAGATGTGCGCGTCCTGCTGACAGGGGAGATCTCTGACGAGCTGTTCGGTTACAAGTACACAGACTTCGCGCCGAGCGCAGAAGCGTTCCAGCAGGAAGCGGCGAAGAGGGTCCATGAACTGCATATGTATGACGTGCTCCGCGCGGACAGGTGCATCAGTGTGAACGGCATCGAAGCAAGAGTGCCTTTCGGCGATCTCGATTTTGTCAGATACGTCATGGCACTCGACCCGATGAAAAAACTCAACACTTACGGCAAAGGTAAATATCTGCTGCGCAGGGCATTCGATGAAAAGTTCGGAGATTATCTCCCGGAGGATATCCTGTGGAGAGAGAAAGCAGCATTCAGCGACGCGGTCGGTCATTCAATGGTCGACGATATCAAGGAATACGCGGGGTCGCAGTACAACGAATCACAGTTCAGATTCCTATGTAAAAAGTATTCGTATCACGCGGAGCCGTTCACGAAGGAGTCACTGCTTTACCGCGAGATATTCGAGAAGTATTATCCGGGGCAGGCAGGTATGGTGAAGGATTTCTGGATGCCGAACAAAGAATGGGAAGGATGCGATGTCGACGATCCGAGCGCGAGGGTACTCTCGAACTACGGAGCGTCAGGCCTGTAAAGGGCCGACAGGGGTTTTAAATAAATATATGTAAATTCAAAGGGAAAAAATGAAAGGTGAAACAAATGAGTAAGATCACAGAGATTTTCGGTTCGATGGTTTTCGATGAGACAGTAATGAAAAACAAACTGCCGCGGGACGTTTACGGCAGACTGGAAAAACATATCGCGGACGGGAGCGAGCTTCCGATAGCGGTAGCGGACGTCATAGCGTCAGCGGTCAAAGACTGGGCGGAGCAGAAGGGCGCTACGCATTTCACGCACTGGTTCCAGCCGATGACAGGAGTCACCGCTGAGAAGCATGACAGCCTGATGAACTTCTCGGGTAAAAATTTGATCAAAGGCGAGCCGGACGCTTCGAGCTTCCCATCGAGCGGCATGAGAGCGACATTCGAAGCCAGAGGTTATACAGCGTGGGACACCAGTTCTCCGATGTTCATCAAGGAAGATACTTTATATATCCCGACAGCGTTCATCTCATATGATGGAGACGCGCTCGACAAAAAGACGCCGCTGCTCCGTTCAGATGAAGCGATCGATGTACAGTCGAGAAGAGTGCTTTCGGCGCTGGGGGAAGATGTGAAAAAAGTCACTCCGCAGATAGGACCTGAGCAGGAATATTTCCTGATCCCGAAATCGCTTTACGCGAAGAGAAAGGACCTGATATTCACGGGACGCACACTCATAGGAGCCGCGCCGCCGAAAAGTCAGGAACTCGATGACCATTACTTCGGACAGCTCAAGCCGGCAGTAAAGGCATTCATGGCTGACCTCGATGAAGAACTTTGGAAGCTCGGAGTCAAAGCGTCGACTGAGCATAATGAAGTGGCTCCGTCGCAGCACGAGCTCGCTCCTATATTTTCCGAGTGCAATATCGCTTCCGATCACAACCAGATCACGATGGAGCTGATGAAAAAAGTGGCTGACAGGCACGGTATGAGGTGCCTGCTGCATGAGAAACCTTTTGACGGGATCAATGGTTCCGGGAAGCATATAAACTGGTCGCTTGCAGCGGATACCGGACTCAATGTATTCAAGCCGGGGCACGATCCGCTGCACAACACGGTCTTTCTCGTATTCATGACGGCGGTCATAAAAGCGGTGGACAAGTATCAGGATATGCTGAGGATATCTGTCGCGAGCGCGAGCAATGATCACAGACTCGGAGGAAGTGAAGCGCCGCCGGCGATCATTTCGATTTTCTTAGGCGAAGATATAACAGCGGTCATGGACGCGTTCGAAGCCGGAGAGTCTGAAGTGGAGGTAAAAGACCGCAGGATGAGCATGGGTATTGGCGTTCTTACAGATTTCAAAAAGGATACTACGGACAGGAACAGGACGTCGCCGTTCGCGTTCACGGGCAACAGATTCGAGTTCAGGATGGTCGGCTCGCTGACGTCGGTATCATGCCCGGCATATATGCTGAATACGATGACGGCATCGGTGCTGAAGGAATTCGCGGACGCGATGGAAGCGTCGGATGACGCGGAGGCGTGCGCGATGGAACTCGCGAAGAAGGCATATTCTGAGCACAAGAGAATAGTATTCAACGGTGATAACTATACGGACGAATGGGTAAGAGAAGCTGAAAAACGCGGTTTGAAAAATTACAAGACAGTGTCGGAATGCATGCCTGAATGGACATCGGAAAAGAATATCGAACTGTTCACGTCACTCGGAGTGCTGACTGAAAAAGAACTCCGCGCTCGTCAGGAAATACTGTTCGAAGAGTACTGCAAAGAACTCAACATCGAGGCACTCACTCTGCTCGATATGACAGAAAAAGATCTGATCCCGGC
This sequence comes from uncultured Clostridia bacterium, assembly GCA_937915045.1. Lineage (GTDB taxonomy): Bacteria > Bacillota > Clostridia > Peptostreptococcales > Anaerovoracaceae > JALCRY01. The sequence continues at coordinate 437 of CALDNM010000004.1, read as the reverse complement.
GGTCAGGGATTACTGCACAGCGCTGGCAGAGGGCATCGGAGCTCAGACGGCGGCTCTCGGAGAGGATATCTCCGGGACAGGAAAGAGATGTCTCAAATGTATGCTTTCGATCACCGATGATCTGTATTCGGCGGCGGAGGACTTAAAAGAAGTCACAGATGACGTCCCGGAGTTCAGCATCAAGGATCCGGACGCGAAAGTGTTCTGCGACAGTGTGATCGAATATATGAAAGATATCAGAACGATCGCGGACGAACTCGAGGTGAAGATGCCGGAGAAATACTGGCCGATCCCGACATACGGGGAGATGCTTTTCGCTCAGGAATACAAATAGTGATATAATGACCGTATGGAAAGAGACGCGGTCAGGATAAAACTGCCGGATAAGGTCCGGGAGATAATAAAAATGATAGAAAGCTCGGGGCACGAAGCTTTCG
>CALDNM010000003.1 GCA_937915045.1 uncultured Clostridia bacterium | reverse complement strand
TATCAGCTGTCATGCCGATGAGTTCTTTGTTTTTATCAAGTAATGGCTCGATGACTTCGGAAAGATAATCTTCCGTCTGTTCTTTCGCGCACCCTACGAAGTTTTCAGGCTTCATGAGTTTCATGATGTCTTCCTTCGACTGCGGGAACGCCGGATCCGCCGCGATCCTGTCTATGAGGTCGTTTGCCGCGCCTTCTTCTTTCACGCGTTTTCCGGCCGCCATCGAATGCACTCTGATCTTTTCATGCAGCTCCTGTCTGTCTCCGCCCGCTTCCACAGCGTCCATCAGAATGATCTCCGTCGCCATGAAAGGCAGCTCGCTCATGAGTCTCGTGTGTATGACTTTCGGATAAACGACGAGTCCTGACGAGATGTTGAGGTAGAGCTCGAGGATGCTGTCGCACGCGAGGAAGCCCTCGGATATGCTGACCCTCTTGTTCGCGGAATCATCGAGCGTCCTTTCGAACCACTGCGTCGAAGCCGTGATGGCCGGATTCACAGCGTCGCATATCAGGTAATTCGAGAGGCTTGCCATGCGCTCTGAACGCATCGGGTTCCTCTTGTATGCCATCGCCGATGAACCTATCTGTGTCTTTTCGAACGGCTCTTCGATCTCTTTGAGATTCTGGAGCAGTCTTATATCATTCGAGAATTTGTGCGCGCTCTGGGCGATGCCCGCGAGAACGTCGAGGACTCTCGAATCGACTTTTCTTGAATATGTCTGTCCCGATACCGGGTAGCACGCGTCGTAACCCATCTTTTTGGCGATGAGTGAATCGAGCTTTTTGACCTTGCTGTGATCACCGTCGAACAGTTCGAGGAATGTCGCCTGTGTGCCTGTCGTGCCCTTCGATCCGAGCAGCTTTATCGTGCTCTGGAGATATTCGATATCTCCGAGATCCATGACCAGGTCGTTCATCCACAGCGTCGCGCGCTTGCCGACTGTCGTAGGCTGCGCCGCCTGGAAATGTGTGAAGCCGAGCGTCGGAAGATCCTTGTATTCTTCCGCGAATTTCGCGAGCTGCGCGATGACATTCACGAGTTTAGCTTTGATGAGATCGAGGCCTTCCTTCATTATTATAAGGTCCGTGTTATCTCCCACGTAGCATGAAGTCGCGCCGAGATGTATGATCCCTTTCGCCTTCGGACACT
>CALDNM010000002.1 GCA_937915045.1 uncultured Clostridia bacterium | reverse complement strand
TTTGCATGCTCGACTGGCTTATAAGCCAATAATAAAATATAACGCGGCAGGCAAGCTGCCGCGTTATGCGTTTCATATGTACACCTCCCGGTCCTTTGTCTTAGAATGTTTCTTGACTTCATTCTTAAAAGTGTGGTTGTGATACACTTTTAAGGACGTAAAAGTGTGGTTAGTCTACACTTTTCATGACGTAACGTACTTTCTCTTTTAATATTAACTACTCGCATTACTCGCTTTTTATATCCAGCACCGGGGTGCCGTCAAGCATATCGACCCCCGAAAACCTGATGACGTTTTTATCTATCGAGATCACTTTGATACTTGAAACGCCGATCGGATTCGGCCGGCACGGGGCGTGCGTGGAAAACAGTCCCGTCAGCGGCCCGTCGCCGCGAAGATGCACCGTCTGGCTGTATCCTTCAGCCTCGTGAAAATGGAACAGGATCATGTATCTTTTTCCGGCTGTGATGTCCGCCATCGCCTCAAGGTAGACCGGATCGACAACGATCTCACCCTCGGCATCAGGCGCCTCGGCCCCTGCCTTCGGCACATCCGCTAATGTTTTATAAGGCGATTGAATGACACCGATCGGGCGGAAACAGATCTGCCCCGAATGATAGATGCGGTAAAATTCCCTCACCTGTCCATCCAGTATTTCAAGCGCCTCATTTTCGTGCTCAGTATCGTTGATGTACTTGCTCAGCAGGAAAAAGATCGGCGAATAAAAACTCGTCGCCATCACGCGCGGATCCGCCGCCGAAAACACGCGCTGCTTTATCATTTCCCCGAAAAGCGCGGTCTGATACGTGATGCTGTCCTCCAAAAATAGCTTGCTGAAAAGCGCGTAGACCTCCGAATTCTGATACTGCTCGATTGTCCCCATCCGCCAGAACCTCGAAATCAGAGGATCAGTCAAATAGAAGAGAAATATCTTTCTGCTGAATTGCAGTAATGTTTCTTCGTCGAACTTCGCGTATACCGCGGCAGCGTTTTCAAGATCCGTCTCGTCCGGCAGTCCGAGTTCATCCGACATATCGCCAATATGCTGCCTGATCATCGCGACTACAGTATCCAGTATCTCCTGCTTGCTTTTGAAATGTTTATACAGCGACGCGTCCTTGATCCCGACAGCCTCCGCGATATTTTTCACACTCGTCCCCTTGAATCCCTTCGTGGAAAATAGCGTCAGCGCTTCATCTATTATCTTTTCTTTCGTCGTCATTTTCGTCACCTTTTTCCTCACTTTTTTCGTCATACTGCCGCCTCTTCCTTCATCATACTGCCGCCTCTTTATCTATGTCCGCGGCTTCGATCGATCCTGTCATGGCACCGTCGACACTCGGCCCGCGCATCACTTTTGCGTCGCCGCATCGATCGCGCAGTGCCATTACTGCATCTTCCTGACCGAACAGAACACATCCGCCCGCGTGATCTTCCGTCAGCATCCCGCCGGTCCGAAGCTTCGTGAAAAGCGGCGACCGGAGCGCCTCTTCAAGAGAGACATCCAGGAGCGTCGTATCGGAGTAAGGCGAAAACGGGCACGGCTCCGCGCCGCCGGCCGCGTTGATGTGGAAGAACCCCCTGCCCGCTGCGAGGCATCCGCCGGACGCTTTTTCGTCGCCCGGGAACGCTATGAACAGCATCTGAGGATATTTTTCTCTGAGCTTTTCGAGGCGCGCGGCCATGTGCCCTCGGTCGGTGTCGTCGGGCGCGAGCATTGCAGTTGCTGGGTCAGCGGGGACATACTCGACATATATAACGGCTTTGCATCCATTGCCTATAAGCGATGTGACAAAATCATCGCCCATGACTTCGCGCATGTTGTTTTTCTGGACTGTGACCGAGCTGCCGAAGACGACGCCTTTTTTTCTCAGCGACGTCATGCCTCCCATGAGCCTGTCATGCACTCCCTCGCCTCTTCGCTCGTCGGTAGTCTTCGCGCTGCCTTCGATGCTCAGGACCGGGAGAATGTTTGGCCGCGCCGAAATCAGCTCAATGTTTTCCGGTGTGAACATCGTGCCGTTCGTGAATACCGGGAATATTATTTTCCGGTGCTCGCCGGCCGCTTTGATGACATCCCGGCGGAGCATCGGTTCGCCGCCCGCCAGCAGGATAAAAGAGATCCCGAGATCTTCGGCCTCGTCGAAAACGCGGCTCCAGCTGGCGACGCTCATAAGGCGCGCCCCCGCGGCATTTGAGCACGACGCCGCTGGCAAGGATCCTCCCGGTGATCCGGATCCAGCCGCGGACGCAGATGCGGATTCAATGCCTGACGCGGATCCGGCCTGAGCTTCGTCGAAGCAGCTGTTGTTTGCCCGCGCGTAACATCCTTTGCAATGCAGATTGCAGCTTGTAGTAATGCTCGCGATCAAAAACGGCGGGATATGTTTTCCCGACTCCGCCGACCTCGCGCGCTTCTCGGCTGCCTCCTCGCAGCTCTTCCTGTATTTCATCATGAAGGCGGCAGCCGCCGGATTCCTGAGCGACGCTTTCAAGATCCCCTTCACAACTTGCTCTACGCCGTGCGCGAGATAGTTTTCGAGTCCGGATCCATCAATGCCGTTATTCCTTTTTTCGTTTATGCTCGATATTTTCATAATGAGCCTCCTCATATATTTTTCAAACCGGAATATCCCGATGCATTCCGGCATACCTGATGCATTCCGAAATATCACGATGCCTTTCTGAATATCCTGATGCAGTAAGGCTAGCATCCATTAGCCTTACTATACGCTAGCGTTCACTAGCTGTCAAGAGTTTTTTCAGCATAAAATCGCTTCCGGCACGAGATTCTTGATCCGGAAGCGCACCACTGACATAAATTCGCTCACGGCGTGGTTTTGATCCGGGAGCGCACCACTGACATGAATTCGCTCACGGCGTGGTTTTGATCCGGGAGCGCACCACTGACATGAATTCGCTCACGGCGTGGTTTTGATCCGGGAGCGCACCGCTTCTATAATAACGCCGCCGGAGCAGCCGCGCTCGGCGGCG
>CALDNM010000001.1 GCA_937915045.1 uncultured Clostridia bacterium | reverse complement strand
GCAAACCTTCGCGTTATACAGTTCCTTGTTCTCAATATAACAAAGAGATTGACTTTTAACATATATAAGGTTAAAATTAAAGAAAAATGTTAAAAGGTGACGAGATGGATAAGATAAAGGAGCTGTTTGGGCTTGAAATAAAACTTAGCAGATGGCCTGGAGAGGAAGAACTCCCTTTGTATTTAAGAGAGCAGTACAGGGTTGAAGCAGCAGTGATCGGCGAGGCCGAATGTCTGCTTCTTACTCCTACATCTGAACTTGGAACACTGCCGGCAATCAAAAAGCAGATAGCAGTTATCGAACAGATGGCCGAAAGACATGTGGTGCTTGATCTTGTTCAGATATCCGAGTACAGGCAGAATTCGCTGATAAAAGCAAGGATACCGTTTGTGCTTGGCGACAAAATGATATACTTGCCTTTTATGGCGACATATTTGAGCAAAATGAAAAAGAGAAGGCAATATGAGAAACTGCAGCCGTCGACACAGGTAGTTCTTCTAAAATTGCTGTATGATAAAGAGCGGGAGATCATGCTTTCTGAACTCCGCAGAGGACTCTCGTATTCGGCAATGACTGTAAGCCGTGCAGTCGAACAACTTGTGCAGGTTGGACTAGTGACTACACATAAGGATGGAGTGAAAGTCATAATCGAACGTAACGATAATTCAAAGACATTGTTTGATAAAGCCAGACCGTTTCTTATTAATCCGGTTGCTAAAATATGTTATGCAGAACGCGAAAATGTAACCAATCAATGTATTAGGGCAGGGCTTACCGCCTTGTCTGAAAAGACGATGCTGGCGGATGATGCTTTCGAAACATTTGCGGTAAAATCGGGAGTATTTGATGAAGATATTTTGCATGATGAAAAGATAGATCCGAGTCGCCAGGTGCGTATGGAAATATGGAAATATGATCCGCAGTTGTTACAACGTGATAGGATCGTTGATCCACTTTCTCTGGTACTGACACTAGAAGACAATGCAGATGAACGTATTGAGCAGGCAAAAGAAGATCTGATGAATAATTGCTGGGAGGCGTGGACTTGGTAGGAGGAATAGATAGCTTTACAAATTGGTTCAGAGGATATCAGGATCAATATATTATTATCGGAGGGACTGCATGCGATATGCTGATCGGCAGCAGGGGCGGAAACTTTAGAGCGACAAAAGATATTGACATGGTATTGATAGTTGAAGCAATAACACCTGAATTCGGTAAGAGATTTTGGGGATATGTCAAAGAAGCAGGTTATGAGCATATCAATAAGAGTACAGATACTCCGCAGTATTACCGCTTTTCAAAACCTAAAGGCAAAGCATATCCATTTATGATCGAATTGTTTTCAAGAAAATTGGAGAGCATACCTCTTGACGAAGATGCCGATATTACGCCAATACCTGTTGACGATGAAATAGCCAGCCTATCAGCTATTCTGCTTGATGATGACTACTATTATTTTATGCGCAGTGGAACAATGGTGATTGATGAGATACCAATACTTGATATCGAGCATCTGATTCCATTCAAAGCAAAGGCTTGGTTGGATCTCTTAGACAGAAGCGCAAATGGAGAGCATGTGGATAGCAGAAATATCAAAAAGCATAAAAATGATATCTTCAGGCTTTATGCATATATCAGTAAAAGCAGCAGGCTGGATCTTCCTGCAAGTATCAGAAATGATATGGAGGATTTTTTCGCTCGCATAGAAAAAGAGAACATTGAACTCAAATCGTTTGATATAACCAAGGAAGGCAAGGATGATATACTAGCCGCGCTTAAAAAGATATACAACATGGATTAACAAAGGCAACAGAACATAGAATATAGTTAAATAGCAGTATAGGCCAGTCAGGCAGTATTAACGGATCCAGCTGGCTGTTTTTTTATGTGGAATAGCATAAGCGTCAATAAATATAAATGGAAAGTATACTTGACATATATGCGTAAGTGAAGTATGCTTTTAATGGAAAGCATGCTTTCCATTAAGGAGGCTGTCATTAGTGAAAAACAGATTGGAAGAAATACGAAAGTCAAAAGGTATCAATCAAGAGGAATTAGCAGCCGCGCTTGAAGTATCAAGACAAACAATAGGTTCGCTTGAAAACGGGAGATACAATCCATCGATCATACTGGCATTTAAGATCGCCAGGTATTTTGGAATGACTATTGATGAGATCTTTATTTATGAGGAGGAGCAGCAATGAACAAAGCGGCAAGAGATTATGCTATTACTGTGATAGGCATTTTATTATTAGGAGCAGGACTATATTTTGTGAAAAACATTAGTGATCCTCAAGGCTTTATAAAAATACTGCCATATATATGCATTGGATCAGGATGTGTTATTTTTGGTCACGGCGTGGGGAATGTTGTTTCGCGTAAAGCCATCCATACAGATCCCGACATAGAAAAACAAGTCGAAATTGAAAAAAACGATGAGAGAAATATAGCGATTTCCAATAAAGCCAAAGCCAAAGCTTATGACCTCATGACTTATGTATTTTTGGCATTGATGATTGCCTTCGCGCTGATGGGAATTGAAATGGCAGCGTTAGTGATTTTGGTTTTTGTCTATGTGTTTGTTCAAGGGTATGCGATTTATTACCGCTCGAAATTTGACAAAGAGATGTAGGTCACTGGCCTGACCCGGTTGTTACGAGATACATATGGACTATTTTGGCTCTTGGTAATATGCTTGGTAAAAATCAAAAGATGGTCAGCAAGGCCAGTGAAGACAAGAAGAAAATCAACCTCGGGTTGATTTTTTTTACTAAAATCACGTTACAATCCTTTGTAAGTAAGATAAAATGCCAATATAATGGCATCGTAAAAGAGATTTATGGAGGTGCGAAATGAATGAAATAAACATAGGAAAAATCATCAGCCGCGAGAGAAAGTCGCGCGGGGTAACGCAGGAGGATCTGGCGGATTTTGTCGGAGTGTCAAAAGCAGCGGTATCCAAATGGGAAAAAGGGATGAGCTATCCCGATGTGACATTACTGCCTCAGCTGGCGGCCTACTTCAATATCAGCATAGATGATCTCATGAACTATTCGCCGCAGATGACGACAGCGGATATCAGAGAACTGTACAGAGAACTGAGCGATGAATTCGCTGATGAGGAATTCGATGTGGTGTTCAAGCGGATCGATGAGACAGTAAAGAAATATTATTCGTGTTTCCCGCTGCTCATGCAGATGAGTCTGCTTCTGCTCAATCACTGCAATTTGGCTGGCACGCCGGATAAAACATCGGAGGCCATAAAGTATATCGCCGATATGTGCAGGAGGATAATGGCGGAAAGTGATGATCTGAAACTCAGCAGACAGGCGGGATCAGTTCTCGCGATGACATACATGATGGAAAATAGATTTTCGGATGTGGTCGATCTTCTGAGTGATGATGTATCGGACCCGTTCAGCGCGAATTCCAGGACAAGTTATCTCGCGAGAGCGTATACGGCGCTGGGCAAGAACGAGAAAGCAAAGGAAGCGCTTCAGGGCGAGATATATACGGATCTCATTTGTTTCATCAACGACATCGATATGCTTATCTGCATACCGGGAGAGGATGAGAAAAGAGTGGATGAATATATCAGATGGGCAGACGGGATGATAGATCTTTTTAAAATAAGATCGCTCAATTTCAACTCTGTGCTGATACATCTCCTTACGACGGCTGTGTATTTGGCAGGGAAAGGCGATGCGGAAGACGCGCTGAAGAGGCTTGATACATATACAGACATCTGCTGTGATATCAAATGGCCGATCAGTCTTCACGGGAACGAGTACTTTGACACTCTGGATAAAATGATACAGTCACTGGATCTTTCAGGCGACGCGCCGAGAGGTGAAAAGCTGGTGAAGGACAGCATGGCTGACAGCGTCATCATGAACCCGGCTTTTTCAGGCATGACAGGGATGAAGGAATTCGAAGACATCACAGTCAGGCTCAGTAAATTAAAGGAGGACTGATCATGGGTATTTCAAGCGAGTATTTTCCATTCCTGATACCGCTGCTGATCCTTCAGCTTGTACTGGCGGTCACGGCACTTGTACATGTGCTGAGGCATCCGCGTTATCGCTTCGGGAACAAAGTTGTATGGGTGATCGTCGTTCTTTGTGTTTCGATAATCGGCCCGGTGATCTATTTTGTCTTCGGCAGAGGTGAAGAGTGATGAATGCCATAGAAATAAAAGGCCTTACGAAGACCTTCGGTACTCATCGCGTGCTGGATCACATGGATCTCAGTGTGCCCGCCGGGTCGGTCTTTGGACTGGTCGGCGAGAACGGGGCCGGGAAAACGACTACTATGAAGATCATACTGGGGCTTATGCCAAAGGACAGCGGTAGTATAGAAATTTTCGGAGAGGATGCTTCAAGGAGCCGCGCGGCTGTTGGATATCTGCCGGATGTGCCTTCATTTTACGGGGACATGAACGCGAGAGAATATATGACGCTCTGCGGCGGGATAGGCGGGATCGACAAGGATATCCTGAAGCCACGGATCGATGAACTGCTGAAGCTCGTCGGGATCGAGAACGCGAAGACCCGCGTTTCGAATTATTCAAGAGGCATGAAGCAGCGTCTCGGCATAGCTCAGGCATTACTGACAAAACCGGACATCCTCATCTGCGATGAACCGACCAGCGCGCTGGATCCGTCGGGCAGGAAAGATATCCTCGATATAATAAGAGGACTCGGAGGGGATACTACCGTTATCTTCTCGACGCATATACTGTCGGATGTTGAAAAAATTTGTGACAGAGTCGCGTTACTGCATGATGGGCATATAGTGATGTGCGGACAGATCGATGAACTTGAAAACAGCCATCGCACGAATGAGATCGCCGTCGAATTCGGATCTGCCGATGAAACGAAACGCTTTGCTGCCGCGCTGGCCGAAGCCGGGTGCCCGTACAGGGCGGACAGAAATACTGTCATAGCTGCCGGAAGCAAAGCTCTCGGCAATGGGGAAACGATCATCGATATCCTTTATAACGAAAAGATAGTCCCTTTGCGGATGGACGCGCTGGAGCCGGATCTGGAAAAGCTTTTTATGGAGATGATAAAATGAGACAATACACCGTCTTTCTGAAAAAAGAAATGCTGGAGTTCACCAGGACTTACAGACTTCTCATATTGTTCGCGGTGTTTATGATCATAGGGATCATGGATCCGCTGACAGCCAAACTCATGCCATATCTTTTGGAAAATTTTATGCCGGACGGGATGGCGGTCAGCATCCCGGATCCCGCGGCGATAGATTCATGGACGCAGTTCTACAAAAATGTGCCTCAGATGGGCCTTATAGTAGTCGTGCTTCTTTTCGCCGGGATCGTTTCAAGCGAATACACGAACAGCACTCTCGTGAACATGCTCACAAAAGGCCTGAGGCCGCATACCATCATGCTTTCCAAGGTGACGGTCTCGCTCGCAATGTGGACGGGCGCGTATTGGTGCTGTTTCCTCATCACATATGGATATACAGAGTATTACTGGGATCAGAGTGAATGCAGTAATATTTTCTTCGCGGCGCTGTGTCTGTGGCTGTTTGGGGTGGTTGTCGTGACAGGGGTAACTGCCGCGAGCTCATTTTTTAAAAACTTCTACGGCAGCCTCATTGTTATTGGCATGGTGACAGCGGTCATGTATATGATCTCTCTCGCGCCGGCGGCGCGGAAATACGATCCGCTGTCTCTCGCGACGAAAAATATGGACCTGCTGAACGGTACGGCAGTCCCGGCTGATCTTCGATGGAGCATGATCATCGCTGTACTTCTGTCGATCGCGTTTGTGCTGCTCGCCGCAGCCGGTATAAAATACATGAAAAAGAAATTGTAAATAATTTGATCGTTACCGGGAAGGGTCCGCTTCGACGTGAAGTGTAGTATAATATAAAAGAAAACGAAGAATTGATGAGGGTGCTAAAATATGATCCTATATTTTACAGGTACAGGCAACAGTGAATATGTCGCGGACCGCGTCGGCAGAGGAACAGGTCAAGAGGTCCGCCCTTTAATGGAGCGGATCAGAGATAAGGACTGCTCGGAGATCAAGTCGGATGATCCGTGGATCGTGTGCGCACCTACTTATGGCTGGCAGCTTCCGCATCTTTTAAGAGACTGGCTGAAACAGGCCAGGCTTTCCGGAAGTAATATAATATATTTTGTCATGACCTGCGGCGGTGAGATCGGCAATGCGCCGAAGTACAACAGACGCCTCGCCGCGGAGATGAAGATGGAGTACATGGGCACGGCGGAGATCCTTATGCCTGAGAACTACATCGCGATGTACGACGCGCCGGAGGAGGACGAAGCGAGGCAGATCATCAAACAGGCTGAGCCTGCTATCGATGAAGTGATAGAGATCATCAAGGAAGGCGGGATCATCGAACCGCCAAGTCCCGGACTCACCGGCAAAATAAAGAGCAGCATCGTAAACCCCGCGTATTATCCATTACTTGTAAACTCAAAAAAATTCTACGCGAAGGACAGCTGCACAGGCTGCGGGCTCTGCGAAAAACTCTGCCCGATGGAGTCGATCTCAATGAAGGACGGGCGGCCTGTTTGGAATGGGAAGTGTACGCACTGCATGGCATGCATCTGCCACTGCCCTGAAGAGGCTATCGAATACGGGAAGATAAGCGAAGGCAAGCCGAGGTATAAATGCCCGGTGAAATGATTGGAAAATATTGATATTGCAGTGACTGCGTGAGATAATGTACAAAAGAATATGTAAGGCCTTATCCGGCCGGACCCGACGCAGGTATAAGTGCGCAAGGATGTTATTAAAATGTCCTTGCGCTGTTTTTTTATGAAAGGAGAAATATTATGGGAGTATGGATGTCCGATAACGCGAAATAGAAGCATTTATTTTTGCACTATAAAAAAGTTAAAATCATAACTCGATTATTGGAGCTGAAAAATTATTGAAGGCTTCGATCATCTTCGGATGATGTATGACAAAGTGGATGACCGGAGCTTTATTCTTCGAGAGCATCACCCATTTATTATTATGCATCGTGATCTGGATATTTCGAAAAGCTATTTCTTTATCAAGCTGTATATTATAATTTTCATGACTTTCAGCATACTTGCGCGTGAGATCGAGATGCTCCAGATATTCATCATAAGTGTAAGCGAGCTCATTATCGTAAAAAATACTTGAAAGTGATACTATCATAGGATGTTTCTTGAATTCTTCTTTTGATAATTCCGGGATCTCATCGAGTAGAGTATTCTCCTGTAAAAGTATTTCAGTACATTCTTTTTGTTTTTTGACCGCTGCAAGTATCCGTTCTCCATCGATATCAAACAGAAAATGACGCTTTAAAATATCGGAGAGTATCTTATCGGATATGGTATAAAGCGGCAGCGAAGATAAAATATTGTGACGATCTCCGCTGGTCATCGCGTCGGTATTTAAAAAAGCGTTAAAGGCGGTCTCATTATTTTTGCGGTATATACCAATCAGCGGCGTGGCTTTAGACAAAAGCCCTGCTGTCTTTTTCTTGTAGTAAGCGACTTCATCTTTGTTATTGGTCAGATAATATTTCCCGTCGTTGTGAAAACCGTTGATGCATTCACCGGTAAGAGCTGCTGTGCCCGATACATAGTTGAAGTGGCAGTAAACATTGTTTTGGACTCCCTTGAGGTAATAAGGTGAGACCTGCCCGGTCATGTAGATAGGGATCCAGCTTTGAAGCCCCAGCATCATTTCCTTAAGCGGACGGTCCAGGTTGTGTATTATATTGAGATGCAGTCCTTTCTTGAGAGTCATAGCGATGGCAAACATCCATTTCTTTCCGAACTCCAGGTCTTCCGCCATATCTTCCATAGGCATATCGCTGCACATGAAAACCGGCTCCGTTGATTTTGACAGTACTGTCGATTTGAAAAAATCAAGTTCGCCCTGCTTCATTTCCTCGATGCCATAATACCGTTTTGTGGTCGGGAGCTGGAACGGCATAGTCGGCACCTTCAGTTCATCGAAATGGATACTGCGGATATATTCGTCCAGATCGAAATCATCCAGCGCTTTCAGAAAATCACCCAGATAGTCCTGCGGCTCAGTAATGCCGGAGGATAACCACTGTGACAATTTTTGCAGCCGGACTGTGTTTATCGTGATCTCGCTTATATCGGTCTCAGTCAGATCGGCGATGATGCTCAGATCTTTTTCCTTCGTGCAGCGTCGAACAATAAATTCGCATACTCCTTTTATGAACGCAGCGGTATCCGCAGGGCGTCTCTGCCCGGAACGGATCCGTGACAAAAATGAAGCGTCGAAATTCAGCGCCCGTGAGAGCTCCGTCGTGTTGATCCCCAAAACGGATATGGCGGTATTGAGGTTGGCCACCAGCGTCGGATAATCATACTGCGTGCTGTCTAAGACCAGCGCGAATGATGATAAAACAGTTTCACGAGTGATGGCAGTAATGTCTTTTTCACGAGCAAGTGATGTGATCCCCGTGACCAGTTTTTCTACCTGCGTGCTGTTTAGTTCCGGCTGCCGTTCGCCTGACCGGTAACGGCTGATGACCGCGCTCGAAAGACCCGAGGCGGCAGCAAGGTTTTTTGCCGAGCAGTCAAGCTGCTCGATGTACTGGTTCAGTATCAGCGCAAAGTCCATTTCATCACCCTTTCCTGATATTTATTTTAGAAATCGAGAAAAATCTAATTTGATTATAGAATAGCATTTTTAAAGTCAAAGTACAATTACCGGGGAGTCAATGACAATTTGTCAAATAATCACAATTAGACTAAATTTATAGTATAGTAAAGCTACATTTAATATGAAAATTTACATAACTTACAAATTCCAATATTTATATGATGTATTATTCTTCACTGTTTGGGGGAAATGGGGAGGACATGAAAGGAGAGGATAATATGCTTAAGAAACGAATAACAGCTTTTGTGGCAGTGTTATGTATGCTGCTATTTATGGCACCGACAATGCCGACGGCAGTGTTTGCTGATGGCACTGATTATGCGGGATTATCGAAGCGTATTGGAGGAAAAGTATTTGCGTATGCAGCAACAGAAAATGCGACCGAGGAAACAATTAAGAGCGAACTTAAAACGCAATTTGCTACTCAATTGTGGGATATTGTTAATCATGAATTCCAAGGCACTTTTGCGGATGAAACTGCTGTTACAGCAGCAACGACGGTTTCGAATAATAATTCCAAGCTTAATGTAACAAAGGATGATGGCAGTACTGTTGATCTTGATTGTTATAAAGTTTCAGTTGTATTAGGGGATAATACTACGGCGGTGGGATACATTTATAAAATGGAAAAGGCCGAGCAGATCCTTATAAAGGCAACAAAAAGTGGCACCGCGAAGTATTATTTAATAACCTTAGGGACAAGGGATAATAACGATGTCCCGAATACTTATCCGGATGTGACTTGTACTATAGACTATGATAAGTATGACCGTGATACCAAAAATATCGATATTGGCGGTACAAAGGTCTGCAATATAACAGGAAGTACTGATTACTGCGTGTCTCTTCAAGTGATCAGAGCAGACGACTCACAATTCAATTTATTTGTTTATAAGCCTGATTTTGAAGGCGCAATGGCAACGTGTTCCGGGACGACTCTGCGGGCAGATAAGTGGGATTTTGGAAATACCCCGTTTATGGCATTTACTAATACTACAAGCAGTGATCCATTTGTGCTAGAGACATTTTTCGGATATAATTCGCTCACTATCGGTGGGCTGAATGGAGCGACTATCGATGGAATAAGTTGTGATCTGCCGAATGGAGCGGTCACTATAACTGGAACCGATACCGTAACCTTTAACTCAGGTTACTATGATTCTGTTCCTCTTACGATCACATACACTGAGAATGGGCAGCAGAAAACAGGATATGTAGTTATAAAGCGTGTGGGGATAGATATCCAGGAGTACAGCAACGGACAAACAAATACCAATCATGGGACACAGCCCGGGATACTTATTACTTGGGGCAATGACGATTGTGTAATATACGCGACATACTATTGGCCTGCTGCTAAATCGCAGAATGATAATATAGATCTGTACTGCACAATGACATATGCCAATGGTTCTCTTGAGACAAAAGTGTTAGAGACAAGTACTCTTACAGCTGCAAAAGATGGTTTTACCGACAAAGATGATTTCCTTGTATATAAAGGATCTAAAGCAAACAAGCCTGTCAAGGTGTCGATCATCGCTGTTAAAGCGGGCGCTTTTGGAGCAACTGAATTCGGCGGAGCGACATTAGGCTCCGGTGCCGGCGTCACATGGACAGCACAATAGGAGGTGAAGTATCATGAAGAAAATATTATGTTTAGTAGTTACCCTTGTATTTACTTTCACTATCTGCATAGGCACCAGCGGTAATGTATTTGCGGCTGCTTCGCCAATGCCGCAGAGCGTATACGCGTCAGGGACAACTGCTGCAGTGACAGTTAAAGGAAAGGCTGCAGATACCGGATCTCTGGCAGTTGTAGCTGTACTATATGATAAGGACGGATCAACGATACTCCGGACTCAAAGCGCGGCCGTGCAGACCGATAAGTCGTATTATGTGAGTTTCAATGATCTTTCGCTGGATCAGGGCTCAACGTATACGGTCAAAGTGGCCAATTATGATGGAAGCGCCTGGCTGCCAAAGACATTTATTGCTGCGGCTGTCCCGGCAAGCACCTACAGCGTCACGCTTAACGGTAACGGCGGAAAGGCCGGGACAAATATAACTACTTATACTGAGGGGACCGGAGCGACGCTTCCGACTGACTGGACGAAGGATGGATACACCTTCGCCGGGTGGTATGACAACGCGAAACTCACGGGCAGCGCAGTTACGGCGATAAGCAAGACTGACACTGGCAGCAAGACATATTACGCGAAATGGAAACTGAACAAACCGGCAGTGCCGGGAAAGGTCAAGGCAAAAGCCACAGGAAAACATTCGATAAAAATAAGCTGGACAAAATCGACCGGCGCGACATCATACAAGGTGTACAAAGCAACTAAGAAAGCCGGCAAGTATAAATACGCGGGGACAGTGAAAGGTACCTCGAAGACAGTGAAGAAACTAAGTGCCAACAAGAAATACTGGTTCAAAGTGAAAACTGTCAACAAGGCGGGCACTGCTAAATCAAAAGCGGTGTACGCAAAGACAAAAAGATAACCGATAAATGATTCAAATACAGCAAAAGGATCCCGGGGAGCTCATATGCTTCTCGGGATCGTGCTGTATTTAAAAGTGTGTCAATTCAATACATATCAGCGCGGGCCTGCCTCTTAAAAATATACTGCGATTCTAGTTTGCAATGGAACAATTGGCATATATGAAAATTCTACATTGGATCGAGTGGGGTTGCGGGTTTGACACTCTTTCAAATGAGTTTTTGAGGGGCAGATCGGGTCATTTTCACCTGATCCCGGCTGCCCGACCCCGCAAACCCACTCGATTCAATGGAAGATTTCAAAATACCTTCATTTGTCCATTAGAGAGTTTTTCAAAAACAAGAATGAGCAAAAGCATTGGAAGAATGGCGGATAATCGAAAAGAAACATTTGATCAAGTAATAAGCTCACGGCAGCCATGATTTTAGTGGTGCGCTCCCGGATCAAGGATCTCGTGCTATATTTAAGGATATGATATATTATGTTTGATATAATAGTGATCAGGAGGTACGTCTTATGGAAAATCAAAGTATTATTTCAACGGATTCGATTACGCGCCGATCGTAGTCATCAAAGACGGGGAAACACTTTTGAACGCGGGATACGGTCTGGCTGACGTCGAGAAAAAAACAAAGCTCGACTCGCAGTCACTGTTCGGCATCGCCTCGTGCACAAAATCATTTACCGCGGCGATCATCGCGATGCTGGTGGACCAGGGGAAAATGGAATACGACACACCGATAGTAGAGTATCTGCCGGATTTCAGGATGTACGATGAATACACTACCAGGGCATGCACGATACGCGATATGCTGAACCACCGCACCGGCGTTCCCGGGCATGACGCGCTTTATACCGACGAGATCGACCGCGCGGAGCTGTTCAGGAGGCTGCGGTATATAGAGCCGAACGTGCCTATGCGTACGGAGACCCAGTACAACAATGTGATCTACACGATGATCGGATATATCGCGGAACGTGTCTCGGGAAAGAAGTGGGACGATCTCATCAGGGAATGGATATTCTCGCCGCTCGGAATGACGAACAGCAACACGACTATCCCTGAACTTCGCGCGAGCAGCGATATCGCGGAGCCGCACTGGCGTATGGAGGACGGCACTATCTGCAAGATAAAGAATTGGTGCGTGAGTCCGGGAGAGCCGTGCGCGGCCATCAATTCATGCGTCGACGATATGCTGAAGTGGCTGCAGTTCCATCTGAACATGGGCGAATGGAACGGGAAGCAGCTGATCTCGAAAGAGCAGATGGAAGAGATGCACAGATGGGCAGTCCCATTCCCTGTACTGAGCGTGCAGCTCGATGAGACGGCACCGACTCAGGGTTACAGCATGGGATGGATGGAAGACCATTACAGAGGGAACGACCTCGTATATCACATCGGACAAGTCGAGGGTTACTGCTCGATGATGTGCTTCCTGCCGAAAAAGAATACGGGCGTCATGATCATGATCAACAATCACAATTCGGCTGAGCTGATGGAGCAGTCGATCCTGTTCACTATACTCGACAATGTGCTCGGGGTGGAAAAGACCAGGGACTGGTCGGAGTTTTTCAAAGGTCAGATCGGTAAATGGGGAGGATTCTACGGTGATGAAATGATCGATCTGCTGCCGGACGCTCCAGTGCCGGGCACTAAGCTGTCGCACGAGCTCGACGCTTATACAGGCGAGTACTGGAATCCGGGATACGGGAAGATCGTCATAGAAAAAGACGGCGACGGACTGAAAGCAAAATTCCGCGGCATGGAGCAGCCGATGACTCACTACCATTACGACATTTTTAAAATGCGTCATATAAAGATGGACACTATGGTGGTCGACGCGCCTGCCACATTCTACACAGATCCTTATGACGGAAGCATTTCGAAATTCGATGTCCCGTTTGAAACGGCTGTCTCGCCGATAATGTTCGAGAGAAAGAAGTAAATATGATATACTATGCGGATACATTCGTGATATCAGAGAAAACAACAAGGAGAAGGTCATGCGTCAGTTAGAGGTAGACAGCAGAAGGCATAAGTATTACAGCGAGATGATAGATATATATCATGAGGCGTTCCCGCCCGCGGAATGTTTCCCGGAGGAAGATCTCGCGGCGCTCGTAAGAGAAGGCCGCGGTTCAGCGCTGGTTTACGAGGATACTATAGACGGCGAAGACCGTTTTGTGGGCTCGATATATATCGTAAATGACGACGTGAACGTCATGGCGCTTTTCCTCGCGATTTCGAAGAGCGTGAGAGGACATGGGTACGGCAGCAGGATACTTGGACATCTGGCGGAAGAATATCCGGAGCACAAGATATCACTGCAGATAGAGACGACCAGGGAGCCTGTACGCGATATCGAAAATCGAAAAAGAAGGGCGGCTTTTTACAAGAAGAACGGATTCGATTACGCGCCGATCGTGACGAGCGAGCCGGGCGGCATCTTTGATTTTATGGTATACGGCGGCATGGTCGATATCGAAGAAATGCGCGAGTTCATGACTGCAGTAATAGGCGGAGATCTGCTCAAAAAATGGAAGGTGGATCTTCAGAGCCTTTAACTTATAAGACAAAACGAAAAGGAGTGTTGAACATGTACTATTTTGATTTTGATATGCCGACGAAGATACTCTTCGGCCCGGGCAAATTAAATGAGCTTCATAAGAAAAAACTGCCTGGCAGGAAGGCGCTGATCGCGACTTCGAACGGGAGCTCGACGAAAAAATACGGTTACCTCGAGAGGGTCGAGAAAGAGCTCGATCAGGCGGGGGTGGATCATCTTCTATTCGATGAAGTAAGGCCGAACCCGACGAGGGATAATGTAATGGACGGTGCCGCGATGATGCGTGAAAATGATTGTGACTTTATCGTCGCGCTTGGCGGCGGGTCGGTCATGGACTGCAGCAAATGCATCGCGCTCATGGCGGCGAACGATGGTGATCTCTGGGATTATTCCTTCAGCGCGAAGGGCGGAAAGAAGCGGGCGGAAAATGACGCGCTTCCGATCGTCGCGATCACCACATCGGCCGGCACCGGGAGCGAGGCTGACGCGGGGGCTGTCATTTCGGATGATGTAATGAATGAAAAAACAGCGATCTTTTTCCCGTCGATGTTCCCGACGATCTCAGTTGTCGACAGCGACCTCATGATGACAGTGCCGCCGCGGCTCACCGCGTATCAGGGCATGGACGCGTTTTTCCACGCGTCGGAAACGGTCATAAACAAGAACGTCCATCCGATGGCGGAGATGTTCGCGCTCAAGACGATCGAATATGTCGCGAAATATCTGCCGCACGCGGTGAAGGACGGGAGCGATAAAGAAGCGCGCGCGTACATGGCGCTCGCCAATACATTCGCCGCGTATTATATGATGTGCACTTCCGGTCACAGGATCGAGCATACTATGGGGAGCTTCCATCCTGAGCTCGTACACGGAGCGGGGCTCATAGAGACATCGCACGCGTATTACGATTTCCTGGCTGAGAGAAAAGCGTGCGAAGAGCAGATGATGAAGATGGCAAAAGCTATGGGTGTGAAAGAGCCGAAGAGCGGGAAGGATTTCGTGAGCGCGCTCGACAAACTCATAGAAGATGCCGGCTGCGCCGATCTCAAAATGAGCGACGAAGGCATTACCGCGGAAGAACTTGAACTGTATCCCGCGAAACTCCGCGAAGTGCTGGGAGGGGACATTACTGCAGACCCGATCACGCTCTCGGATGAGGACTATCTGACGATTTACAAAAACGCTTACAAATAACAGTGATCAGCGGCCCCGCGGCAGTTACGCTTCGCGGGGCTTTTTGATTTTCCTTGAACGGAGCGGCGATTTATGATATGATTTCCGCGGCTGAAAAAATGAGCGGTATTCTGAAAGGAAACTGCATCAGATGATGATGTGCCACCTTATACGGAAAGAGGTGGTCGCATGAAGATAGGCATCATCGGAGCGGGCAAGGTCGGCACTTCACTGGGAAAGTATCTCAGGGAGAACGGCGCCGAGGTCTCCGGTTTCTGCAGCAAGACAAGACAAAGCGCCGCGGACGCGGCAGAGTTCACAGATACGACCTGCTTTGACGAGCAGGAAGATCTGATCAGCGCGAGTGATACCATTTTTATCACTACACCGGACGGTGAGATAAAAAGAGCCTGGGATCGCATCGCTAAATATGACATCAGGGGAAAGATCGTATGTCATTTCAGTGGCTCATTATCATCTGAAGTATTTTCCGATATCAGATCGACCGGAGCACATGGGTGCTCATTCCATCCGATCTACGCGTTTTCGGACAGATTCTCATCATACAAAAAATTCGATACGGCACGCATCACAGCTGAGGGCGATCCCGAGGCAGTAATTTTGCTGCGCGCGCTTTTTGAGGGCTGCGGCAACAAGGTCATGACTGTGGCATCGTCCGAAAAGACGAGGTACCACGCCGCGACGGTCTTTGCCAGCAACATGGTAGTCGGCCTTTTGCGGTCATCCGTGGACCTTCTGAACTCGTGCGGTTTCAGCGACGAGGACGCTTACAGCATCATCGGCCCGCTGACGAAGAACAATGTCGATTCTGTATTCAGCCGCGGGTGCGCTGAGTCACTCACAGGACCCGTGGAACGGAACGACATCCAGACAGTGGCGTCGCATATCGCGGACCTCAGCCGGAGCGCGGGCACCGAGGCGGAGCTCGCCATCTACAAGGACATCAAATCTAAACTCGTTGAACTGGCCAGGCAGAAAAACCCGGACAGAGATTACACACAAATGGAGGAACTATGAAAAAGACAGTCTCAACATTTCGCAAGGCGAAAGAAGACGGTGAGAAACTCACCATGCTCACAGCATATGATTATTCCACAGCGAAGCTCGAAGATGAAGCCGGTATCGACGGCATCCTGGTAGGCGACTCGCTCGGCAATGTAGTCCTGGGATATGAGGACACTATACAAGTAACGGTCGAGGATATGATCCACCACGGCGCGGCGGTCGCCCGCGGCGCGAAGAACACGCTCATCGTAGTTGATATGCCGTTCATGTCATATCAGGCATCGGTGTACGACGCGGTAGTCAACGCGGGACGCCTGATGAAGGAGGGCGGCGCGAACGCGGTCAAGCTCGAAGGCGGCACGAGGGTGTGCCCGCAGATCAGGGCGATCACTGACGCGGAGATCCCGGTCATGGCGCACCTCGGTCTCACACCGCAGTCGATCAACGCGTTCGGCGGTTACAAGGTGCAGGGAAAATCGGAAGAGGCGGCGAAGCAGCTCCTCGAAGAAGCGATGGCAGTGCAGGAAGCCGGCGCGTTCGGCCTCACACTCGAGTGCGTCCCGGCACCACTGGCGGCACTCATTACCGCGAAACTCGACATACCGACGATCGGCATCGGCGCGGGAGCAGGCTGCGACGGACAGATACTCGTCTACGCGGACATGCTGGGGATGTTCTCGGATTACTGCCCGAAATTCGTCAAGAGCTTCGCGGACGCGGGCAAGGTGATGAAGCAGGGCTTCAAGGATTATATCGACGAAGTGAAGGCGGGCACGTTCCCGGCGGAAGAGCACACATTCGCGATGGACGAGAGCGTCCTGAGCAAATTATATTAAAGAACAAAAATTATACTAAACACAAAGAAGGCGTAAAATGAAGATCACAGAAAAAATAGATGAAATAAGAAACATAGTCAGCGAATGGAGAGCGGCCGGTCTTTCAGTAGGACTCGTCCCGACGATGGGATTCCTGCACGAGGGACACAAGTCGCTCATCGAGCGCGCCGTCAGCAGTAACGACAGGGTGATCGTAAGTGATTTCGTGAACCCGATGCAGTTCGGCCCGTCGGAGGATCTGGGAAGCTATCCGCGGGATCTCGATCAGGATGAGAAGCTCTGCGAGAGCGCGGGAGCGGATGTGATATTCCATCCTGCGCCGTCAGAAATGTACAATGATGATTTTTCATCTTTTGTGGATATGACGACTCTCACAGGAGGGCTTTGCGGCAGGACTCGCCCGATACATTTCCGCGGCGTCTGCACGGTCATCACCAAGCTGCTGAACATCACGACGCCGGACCGCGCGTATTTCGGACAGAAGGACGCGCAGCAGCTCGCGGTAATAATGCATATGGTCAGCGATCTTAATTTTGATACTGAGATCATCGGCTGCCCGAGCATCCGTGAAGCGGATGGCCTGGCTAAAAGCTCGCGCAATACTTATCTCAGTGCCAATGAACGCGCGGCCGCGACGATACTGTCAAAGGCGCTTGGTGAAGGCCGCGCGATGCTCGGCAGCGCGGTCACTTCGGGCAGCCCTGTTACTGCTGATGCCATTACTGCAACGATCCGCAAAGTCATCGAGAGCGAACCTCTCGCGAAGATCGACTACGTGGAAGCAGTAAGCTGGCCGGGGCTCGAGCCGATAGAAACAGCGGACGGTCCGCTCCTCTGCGCGGTCGCGGTATATATCGGGAAGACAAGACTGATCGACAATTTCATCAGCGAATAAAAAGCGCGATCAGGAAATTTAATAATAAAGCGCGACAAGAAAGTATAAAGAAGGAAAATCATGGAACTTACAATGCTCAAAGGAAAGATACACAGGGCCGTGGTCAAGCAGGCCGAACTCGATTATGTCGGCAGCATCACCATCGACACAGATCTGATGGACGCGGCCGGGATACTGGAATATGAAAAGGTCCAGATCGTCGATGTCGAGAACGGCGAAAGATTCGAAACATACACCATCGCGGGCGACGCCGGCAGCGGGATGATCTGTCTGAACGGCGCGGCCGCGAGGAAAGTCCAGACGGGAGACCACGTGATCATCATGTGTTACTGCTCCGTGGACAGCGAAGAAGCCGCGGGACTGCGGCCGAAGGTCGTATTCGTGGACGACGACAACCATATCGTCCGCACAGCATCCTACGAAAAACACGGACAGCTGAGCTAGGAGGAAAGAACAAGAGCTATGAATGAGATCGTCGGTCCGCCGGCGATCTTTTCTTTTTGATGAAGTGGCTTAATTATGATAAAATAACGCCAAAGATAATATTCTTGAAGGAGATGATGGTTATGATAAATATAAGACCTGTTTCTGATCTAAGGAATAAGTTCTCGGAGATAGAGACAACAGTAAAAGAAGGCAGTCCTGTATATTTAACAAAGAATGGATATGGATCGATGGTAGTACTAAGTCTGGAACAGTATTCGGAACTTACGGGTGATATTGAGATCAAATTGGATGAAGCGGATAAAGCGGCTTCATTTGATGATACGCGGTTTTTTGAGACGGAAGTATTTGACAGAGTAAGGAGTCGTATCGATGAGCGGAAAGATAAATAAACTACGGCTGAATAACCCACAGGCGGCATTTTCATTGTTAGATGATGTTATGGAGAGTCAAATGAATTACGAACACTTATTTTCTCCGATAAAGATCGGAAATATGGAAGTTAAAAACAGAGTATTCATGTCGGCGATGAACACTCTGTACAATCCCGACGGAAAAGCGAACGAGCGCTTCAATAACTACTTCTGGGCGCGTGCCGAAGGAGGCATCGGTCTTGCAGTGACAGGCGGCGCGTATTTCGACGAGTATGGATCGACTTACAGCATGATGAGCATGGCGGACGACAGCGTCATAGAGGGTTACAAAGAATTTACCGAAGGGATGCATGAGCGCGGAGCCAAAGTCGCGGTGCAGATATTCCACGGCGGAAGGTACGCGAACCCCGAGTGCAACGACGGCCGGCAGCCGCTCGCGCCGTCACCGATATACAGCGGTTACTCGAGGGCGACTCCGAAAGAAATGACCGAAGAAGAGATAAAGACCGTCATCGAAAAATGGGCGGCCGCTGCCGCGCGCGCGAAAAAGTGCGGGTTTGATATGGTGGAGATCAGCGCGTCGGCGGGATATCTCATCTGTGAGTTTCTGTCGCCGTTCACGAATACGCGTACTGATCAGTATGGCGGCTCGTTCGAAAATCGCGTGAGATTCCCGAAAGCATTAATGAAGGCAGTGCGTGGCGCTGTCGGTGACGATTATCCGTTAAGTATAAGGATCGCCGGGAACGATCTCGTGCCGGGTTCGTGTACAGATGATGACGCAGTAATGTTCGCGGCCGAGATGGAGCGTTCGGGTGTCTCTATGATCAACGTGACGGGTGGCTGGCATGAGTCGAAAGTGCCGCAGATAACCGGTGAACTCCCGAGAGGCGGATTCGATATATTCGCGGAGAGAGTCAGGAACGCGGTCAGCATACCGGTGGCGGCGAGCAACAGGATCAACGACCCTGATGTCGCTGAAAGGATGCTCGCGACGGGAGTCTGCGATATAGTCAGCCTCGGAAGGCCGAACATCGCCGACCCTTGCTGGTGCAAAAAAGCCGAAGAGGGCGAGCCGGAAACCATAAGAAGATGCGTGGCCTGCAACCAGGGCTGCCTGGCCCGCGCGTTCTTCAACAAACCGGTCGAATGCCTCGTGA
Source organism: uncultured Clostridia bacterium (assembly GCA_937915045.1). Lineage (GTDB taxonomy): Bacteria > Bacillota > Clostridia > Peptostreptococcales > Anaerovoracaceae > JALCRY01. The sequence goes on along the minus strand of CALDNM010000001.1, from coordinate 15,744 downwards.
ACGCGCGAGTCGGCCGCGAGTACCAGGTGAAAGATATAGAGGACCTGAAGCTGAGACAAAAGAAGAACAAGATCCTCGTCGTCGGGGGCGGTGTGTCAGGATGCGAGTTCGCGTTCAGATCAGCCGAGCTCGGACACGATGTGACCTTGTGGGAAAAGGCGGACAGACTCGGCGGGCAGATATACATCGCGTCGCTCCCGCCGCATAAAGAAGAATTCAGGACCATCATAAGTTACTACGAAAACATCCTCAAAAAACACAACGTGGACGTCGTGCTCGGAAAAGAAGCGGACGCGGAAGAGATCGAAAAAAGCGGATTCGACTACGTCGTGACAGCGACGGGAAGAGGCGCCGCGCCGAATATAAAACTAGATATCGAAGAAGGCATCCCTGTTTACAAAGCGGAGGACGTACTTCTCAAGCGCGTCATGACCGGCAAAAATGTCGTCGTGGTCGGCGGCGGATCGGTCGGATGCGAGACAGCCGAATACATCGCTGATGAAGCTGCGGTGTCGCCGGAGCAGGTCTTCCACATGATGCAGTACGGTTACGAGTCTCCGGAAAAAATCAAAGAACTGATGAATACATGCAGGCGCAATATAACGATCGTCGACATCCTCGAGATCGGGAAGGGCTTCGAGGCCGGCACCGCGTGGCCCGTGATGGCGGCGCTCAGACGCATGGGCGTGAAAAAATACCCGTTCACGGGAGTGCGCGAGATCAAAAATGGCGAGGCAGTGCTGGACGTCCGCGAGAAAGAAAACGGCGAGATAAAAGAGACCGTTACTGCACCGTGCGATACTGTAGTAATGGCAGTCGGCGCGAGACCGAACGATTCGCTGTACAATGAGCTCACGGCGAAGGGCGTGCGCGTGTACAACATCGGCGACTCGGTGAAAGTCAAAAACGCGATCAGCGGCATCAGCCGGGCGTGCGAGCTCGTCGAGGAACTCGCCGGGATAGAACGAGAGTAAGAACAAATCGTGATCAAGGAGGCAGGTATGGGAAAGATGAGCGTCAGCGAATTTTATCAGGGGCTGGATGAATTGTACGCTAAGGAACGCATCGGAAAAGTCGAAGCGTATATGCGGGGGGCGCGTGATACCGCGGTCGAAGAGGACGATACGGCAATGATCATCGCGGTCGATAATGAGCTGGCTTCGCATTTCCGGTCGGCCGGAAGGCATGAGCAGGGACTTCCTCTTTATGAAGAAGCGCTGCAAAAACTGGAAGAGACAGGACAAAAGGATACGCATAATTACGCGATCACACTGCTCAACGCAGCTAACGGACACCTGGCCTGCAACGACCTCGAGGCCGCTCTGAAAATGTACAGAACAAGTGAGAAATTGCTGGAGGATCTCGGCGAGGATAACGGTTATGATATGGCGGCGGTACAGGACAATATCAGTTCCGCTTATCGAAGCCGTGGGGAGCTTGAAAAGGCTGAAGCCGCGGCGCTCCGGTCGCTCAGGATCATCAGGACGATCCCCGGCGCGAGAAGAGAAGAAGCGACGAGCCTTATAAATCTGGGAGAAGTCCAGATCGATATGGGGCGGTATGACGAAGCGGAGAGCAGCCTCGGCGAGGCGATGAAGATATACGAAACGGAGTTCGCCGACAAGGATATCCATTACGCTTACGCGGCTGCCGCGTTTGGCGTGCTTGAGTATTACCGGGGAAACTGGGACGGTTCGATCGTTTATTACCAAAAGGCAATGGAGCTTGTCGAAAGAGATTTCGGCAGGTCGCCATATTACGACATGCTCGAAAATAATCTGAAGATCGTCCGGGAGGCAAAATCAGGAGAGGCAAAATCATGAATGGGATGGAACTGGCAGAGGGCTATTATAAAGAATACGGCGAACCGCTGCTCCGCGGCGAGTTCAGTGAATACGCGCCGCTCATTGCCGCGGGTCTGGCGGGCGAGGGATCGGAGTGCTTCGGGTACGATGACGAGATCTCAAGAGATCATGATTTCGGGCCGGGATTCTGCTTCTGGATCACTGAAAAAACGGCGCGTGATATCGGGGGAAAGCTGCAGGAAGCTTATCGCGGGCTGCCGGCTGAGTATGGCGGCGTGACCCGGATCGAGACACCTGAAGGCGCGGCCCGCGTTGGAGTCATCACGATAGAGGACTTTTACCGGAAATATATAGGCTGCCCGGGTGCTCCGAGCAATGTCCTGGACTGGTTCCGCATACCGGAGCGCTATCTCGCGATCGTCACGAGCGGGAAAGTTTTTCGCGATCCCGAAGGGACGTTCACAGAAATCAGAGAAACTCTTCTTGGATTTTATCCGGAGGATGTGCTCCGCAAAAAACTGGCGGCGCGTGCGGCAGTAATGGCTCAGTCCGGGCAGTACAATTTCCCAAGATCTCTTAAGCGCGGAGAAAAAGAGGCCGCGTGGATGGCGCTGCATGAATTCGTAAAAGCCGCGCTGTCGGCGATCTTTCTGCTGAACCGTGAGTACGCGCCCTTCTATAAATGGATATTTCGCCGTGCAGGTGAGTTGACTATATTACAGGATACTGTGACTTCACTGATGAAGCTCGTGGATATGAGCGTATCTGAGGATGGAGCGTGGATGACTGAAATGATCGAGGACATCTGCGTAAGTATCGAAAGAGAAATAGTACGTCAGGGTTTCGCCGAGACGCATGACCAGTTCATGCAGGCCTACTGTCCGGACATCATGGCGGGGATCAAAGATCCGCAGCTGGCAGGACTTCCGGCTATATATGATATCGATTAGTTTTTCAGATGGGGGAAGGAGAATAAAATGGAGATCAAAGATCTTATTCAAAATAAAACGAGCAATGATAAGGTCATCAACAAGATCATAGATATTGAATGGACAATGTTCGACAATGTCAAAGGTATCGACGGGCGCGCATTCTGTCAGGATGACGCGCGCACATTTTATATCATGAGATACAGTAATTTCTGCGCGCGAAGCGAAAGGACGAACAGATCGTATCTTGCGGATCTTCAGGAAGCGGATAGGGAAGAGCGTAATCTTCTGATGGAGAAATACGCGTACATGATGGAGTATTCCGACCCGGCTTATTATTATGATGTCCTGGAGCCGAAACTGCCGCGTGCCAATGCGGAGAAGATGGGAAACATCCAAAAGATCATAGATATGGAGCGTAAGCAGAACGAAGCGTTCGCCAGGGAATACCCTAAACTTGCATCGAGGATGCGGCCGGTCAAGGATAACGAAAATGGAGAAACATCGCTCAGTACTTACAGCCTCGGCGAATACAAAACATATTCGGGAGAGACCATAGCATTACTGCTTGGGGACATGCTGGCCGATCATGATATGCTCATAAAGCAGCAGACTGTGACAGTTCGATTTTATGGATATGAAAGCATCGAGGCCGCGGAGCAGGATATCTGACACCGGCCAAAAGAAAGGCGTGACATGTTTTGTGCCATTTATATTCGCGCAGCAAATATTGTCACAAAAAAATGCGACTTACAGCGTTTTGCTTTTTCGCAGAGCATGTTTTTGATCAAATTTGGGTCATTTTACGTTGATTTCGATCTCGCAAGTCCGGAAACGTTGAAAAAAAGCTGACAAAAAGGACGAAACAATGGTGAATGGAACGAGAAAAATGGAATAAAATGGAAAACGTTGAAATCATTGTGACATTATTTTGGAGGATAAATTGAACGGCACGAAAAATTGCCACTAGATAGCCCCGCGCCTAAGTTGGCACGGGGCATTGCCGCTTCTTTCGCCGTTGTTCCGGTGATTCCCACCCGCGCCTAAGTTGGCACGGGGCATTATCTTGCTGAAAGTAATTTGCTTTTCTTAGGCTGTTCTGATCAAAAGAGATCCAATATCTGCAGTGTACAGCAGAAAAATTGCTTTTAGATCACCCCGCGGCGCGCGAGATCAGTGATCTCATCGGCGATGCAGCCGAGTTCCTTGAGGATCTTTTCGTTGTCTTCGCCGAGGAGCGGCGCGCCTTTGGAATACGAGGCGCCGGCTTTTTCGAGTTTCATCGGATTGGCGATGGCTTCGTAAGGGCCGAGACCCGGGTCATCGATCGTGACTATCATGCCGCGTTCCCTCGTGTGCTCGTCATCCATGATATCCATTACATCGTAGAGAGGGGAGCTCGGGATGCCCGCGCCGGTGAAGAGGTCCGTGAGTTCGGCCTTCTTCCGACTCTTTATCCACCCCGAAATGATCGAAGTGAGATCATCGAAATTTTCGCGGCGGGAATCGTTACTGCCAAAACGCGGGTCACGGAGCGAGTCCAGACCAACAGCGTCACAAAACGCTTTCCACTGCTCATCGCCGCGAACGCCGACCGAGAAATATCCGTCCGCGCACTCGTAAAGATCATACGGGACGAGGAAATCCTTTTCGCTGTTGCCGCTTCTGACGTGCTCTTCGCCGAGCAGCGTCTTGCTGATTATGTGATATTCCATCATCGCGAACAGCGCGTCGAGCATCGCGACGTCGACGCGTTCGCCTTCGCCGGTGTTCAGCTTTTTCCAGTAAGCCATGAGGATCGCCATCGACGAGACGAGCCCGGTGTAATTGTCGCCGATCGACGAACCGCACCTCACCGCCTGCTCATCCGGGAACCCGGTCATGTCCTGGATCCCCGACATCGCCTGGATCACATTATCGTAAGCCGGCCGGTCCTTCAGCGGCCCGCTCTGGCCGAATCCGGAGATCGACGCGTAGATTATCGATGGGTTGATCTTCTTCACTTCGTCGTAACCGAGCCCCAGCTTTTCCATCGTTCCGACCTTGAAATTCTCAGTAATGACGTCTGCTTTCGCGATGAGTTTTTTCGCGATCTCGAGACCTTCCTTCGATTTGAGGTCGAGCGTCATGCCGAGTTTATTTCTGTTTATCGCCGCGTAGTAACCGCTGTAACCTTTGCGGAACGGTGACCATTCGCGTGACTGATCGCCGGTGCCGCATCGTTCGAGCTTGATGACCTTCGCGCCAAAATCCGCAAGCTGCATAGTGGAAAAAGGTCCGCTGTAAGCCTGCGTGAAATCGATGACCGTCATGCCATCGAGTATCTTTCGATTGCCGGATGTCACGGGATCGCCGCTGCCAGTGCCTGTCGAAGCGCCGTCGCCAGTGGATGCTGAAGCGCCACCGCCGCTCGAGCCAGGGCCGCCTGATACCTGCGCGTTTTTGCTCGCTGCGTCACTCTCCATCCTGGCCGCCATCTCCATATGCTCCGGCGTGTGCATCATATTCCTGAAGTATTCCGTGTCCTGCCCGAGCGCGGGTGAACTGGAAAGTCCGGTGCTCTGACTTGAGCCCGATAGCTCGGTATCCTGACCTGAACCCGAAGGCTTGCCGACAGTGTCCGATCCGAACTTGATCGCGCGGCTAGGCATTACTACTTTGCCGACATTTTTATCATCGACTTCGGTCAGCATGCGGCGCTCTTTTATCTGCTCCGATCGCATCGTGTCGTAAACGCTGCAGACCTGACTTGAGGCGATGCCGTTGTCGTGCATCGACGTCATGAAACTGTCAAGATCGAGATCCTTTATCCGATCCGCAAGCTCTGCCCGCAGGCCGTTGTCGTACTCGAGACCGCGCTGCTCATTGCTGGCATATTTTTCGTTCGCGGCGATGTCATCTATCTTAAGACCGCCGAGGAATTTCTGCCACTGCGCGTCGGTGCAGACAGCCACCGCGGCGTCGCCGTTCTTCATATTGAAGGTATCGTAAGGCGAGATCGAGAACTGCGAATTCCCGCTCCTCGGATAGATCTCTCCGGTGAGCGCGTAGGTGACGCATGTGCCCTCGATGATCGAGACCATCGAATCGACCATTGAAATATCTATCATCTGACCTTCGCCGGTTTCCCTGCGGTGGATCAGCGCGAGCATGATCGCCATGACGAGATAGACAGCGCCGGTCTGACAGCTGAGCTGTATGCCGAGTTCCACAGGCGGACTGTCCGGGTAGCCCGTTCGCTCAAGCATTCCGGAAAGCGCGGAGATCTGCTCGTCCATCTGCTTCATTTCTTTTTTGCTTCCGCTCCTCCCGGGGCCGGACAGTGACGCGTAAATGATGCCGGGAGAGATCTTCTTCAGATCGTCGTAACCGAGGCCGTGCCGTTCCATTACTGCATAACTGAAATTCTCACAGACGACATCCGCCTCTTTCACGAGTTCGAGAATGAACGCCCGATCCGCCTCGGAATCGAGATCGGCGCAGACGCTTTTTTTGCCCCTGTTCAGATACGCGAAATATCCGCTTCCGCCATTTTTCATCGGAGGCAGCGATCTGCCGTCTTCGCCTCCCGGAGGCTCGACCTTGACCACCTCTGCTCCGTAGTCGGCGAGGTACATCGTGGCGAGCGGACCGCCGTGCGCGTGGGTGAAGTCCAGTACTTTAATTCCATCCAGTGCCTTCATATCGATCTGTCTCCTCTCATTTTTTTATATATCCGGATCTGGTTTCTGCTGCTATTTTCTTTTGAATTCCTTCGGAACGACACATGTGCCGCTGGCTCTGCAGACTACCACCGGCTCATCAAGAAAATCAGCCGCGGACTCGTTGACGTCCGGCCTCGGGCAGATGACTTTTTTCGCTTCGAATACCATTTTTCTGGAGGTGTTGCCGACTTCGACTATCTCTCCGGTCGCTTCGATAAAATCACCGGCATGCACCGGCGCGGTGAACTCAATATTGTCATACGCGCAGAACAGCCCTTCGTCGCCGTCCATTTTTATGAGAAGCTCCGTAGCGACATCTCCGAAAAGGTGCACCACGTGAGCTCCGTCAACTAAACCGCCGCCGTAATGCGCGTCCTTCGCCGACATCCTGACTCTTATCATCGATGTGATCTTCTTATCCATTTTTCGCTCCTTTCGTGTGTATTCCAATGTTTTTGACCAGTGCGGCCATCCATCAAATTCATCTTACAGTAAGTGATTTTCAGTGTCAATGCAGTTCACAGAATATTCTGATATACATGGCGCTTCTTATATTGCGATATGCGCTGATTTCCGTTGCAGGCAGGATCGTTGACACTGAGGCGGAAGTCGGCGTCAAGTTGGCGTCAAGTCGGTGTGAAGTCGGTGTGAAGTCGGCAGAAGTCGGCGTCAAGTCGTGAATTGCTGTAACTGCTTTACGGCATGGGCAGGATCGTTGACACTGAGGCGGAAGTCGGCAGTAATGTCAGTCAATTCAACGAGTTTGCGCGATTTGATCCTTTGAAATTCCGTATCATGGCTGTTTTCAGGCGTTTTTACCGGTATTTTGAAAGCGAGGCCCTAGAAACGTTGAAAATAAGCTGACAAAAGGGCCGAAACAATGGCGAATGGCACGAGAAAAATGGAATAAAATGGAAAACGTTGAAATCATTGTGACATTCAGACACTTTCTCCTGACAGCGGCACAGAAAGAGCGCGTAAAAACCAGGCCCACTATTTCACCATTACTACAAAATGGAAAACGTTGAAATCATTGTGACATTCAGACACTTTCTCCTGGCAGCGGCACGGAAAGAGCGCGTAAAAACCAGGCCCCACTATTTTCTCCATTACTATATAATAAAATAAAGACGCTAAGGGAATTATGACTTCATGGATCAGGGAATTATGATTTCTTGGATCAGAAAATTATGACCGGGCAGTGATCTCTTGTTCGCAAGGTATTAAGGTATTTCGGAGGGGCACTATGAAATGGTTTTTTATAATAGTATTCATCCTGTTCGCGCTGATGGTGATAGGCTGGAAGAGCCTTTTGTTTTGGTGCGCTCTTGGCCTTCTGCTTGGCGTGATACTTGTGGCTGTAGTTCGTGTGGCCGAGAAGAAAAAGTAACGATCATGTCAAAGATCGAACAATAAATGGCAAACAGCGGATGACGCGGATGGCAGTAGTATAGTATAATGGTCGCATGATTATTTCACAGTACGTAACATTTTTTATAATCTTCAGTTTCCTGGGCTGGATCTGGGAAACCATATATTGCACGGCGAAGGAGAAACACTTTTCCAACAGGGATTTCCTGTTCGGGCCGATCTGCCCGATCTACGGAGCCAGCGTTGTGGTGGGGATGTTTCTGTTCACGCGTGTGGACTGGCTGACTGCCGCGTCCATGCCGCTGTGGGAGCTGTTCCTGATCTGCGCCGTTGGCAGCGCGTTCGCCGAGTACGGGACGTCGTATTATCTCGAAAAGAGATTCCACGCGAGGTGGTGGGATTACAGCAAGATGCCGCTGAATATAAATGGCCGTATCTGCCTGCCAGTAACGGTTTGTTTCGGACTTGTCGGTATCGCGCTCGTTCGCTGGATGATCCCCGTCCTGTCTGGGGTGCAGTCGCAGGTCCCTCCGCTGGTCTTTGAGGCGGTCGCGCTCGCGTTCATAGGGATGCTCGGCGCGGACATGGCACTGACCGAAGCGAGCCTTTCGGCATTACTGCAGAAAATCGAAAACAGTGAAAAAGAATTCACTGAGCGCGGAGAGGCGGCGTATGAGAATATCAGCAATAAACCTCAGCAGCTCGAGACAAAACTAAATGGGATCGAGGATGAACTGCGCGAGCGCGCGGACGCTCTGGCCGCGGATCTGAACGGACGCCAGCGGCATATCGCCAGATGCATCAGAAAATTTCCGGAGGACAGATCGGGCCGCCGCGTGATCAGAGTCGGGGCGCATCTGAGAGAGTCGCTGCAGGAAATGAGAAACAAGCAGCACGAGGGCTGAAGGGGAAAAGCAGTTTGTGCCATTGCTAGTGTTGTTCGGGCCGGCCTACACGAAAGAGTGTATGATGCCGGGATGACGCGTGATATACTTACTCTAAATCATTTAGCAAAGCGCGGAAGATGAGGTGAGGATATGAACGAGAAAATGGGAAGAAGGCTAAGATCAGGCAGTGCAGTAATGCTGGCGGTCGTTGTGTCGCTGGCGATGCTGTGGACACCGCTTCTCGCGAAAGATGTATCGGCGGCAAGCAGACCGGCGGCACCTGTCGTGACAGCTTTGGCGAATTCAAATAGTTCGATAGTGGTCAAATGGAAGAAAGTATCCAAGGCGAAGGGTTACAGGATCTATCGAGCGACCAAGAAAAATGGGACATACAAGAAAGTCAAAACGATAACAAAGGGAAGCACGACTTCCTGGAAAAGCACAAAACTGACGGCCGGAAAAACATATTACTATAAAATGAAGGCATATAAATATTCCGGAGGAAAGACTATCTGGAGTTATGCAGGCATCAGTGACCACGCTAAGGCTACGAGCGCTTTGTATTATGAAGCGAAGTTCGTGCTGAATGCTGACGCGGCTGCGCAGTCTTCAATCGCGTTCACGCTGTATAATAAGTGCACGAAAACTATAGTGACTACGGGTTCGGGATCGTTTATTTCAGATACGAGCGCGCATGATCCGCAGAAGATCTCGTGCTACGCGAATGAGGACGGCTTCTCCCCGGGCGAAACACGGACGCTCACATACAGCTTCCAGGAGCCGGAGAGCATGTCGGATAAAACGGTAACGGCGGATTTTACATATGAGAGATCCGAGCTCTGCATCCTTTACACGCTCAGCGGATATGATTCGGAGGGCGAGCTCTATATAAAAAATCCTAGTAGATAGATGAAACAGAGCAGAAATCAGCAAGCCCTGTGCCCTCGCGGCGCGGGGCTGAATAATATTGCGAAAATTCAGTTAATATAGTACAATATAGCAAATCACACATCCATATTTGTATGAGGCACAGGAGCATTCTCTTATTCATTGTTGGGAGGAATCGAGATGAAAAAGATCCTGAAGATGAGTGCATTTGCTATATTAGCGTTATGCATGACGTTGGTTTTCACCTGCGCGGCCGGTACGAATGTCAGCGCTGCGTCTATTTCACTCGCGAGTAAAATAAACCTCTATGTCGGCGGCAGTCAGCCGCTTGAACTCGAAGGGACGAGCAGGACTCCGAAGTGGTCATCATCGAATAAAAATGTGGCTGCAGTTACCCAAAAAGGCCTTGTCTCAGCTGTCGGAGCCGGGACGGCCAAAGTCCGCGCGAAACTGAGCGGGAAGACATACACGTGTAACGTCCACGTGAAGGACTATACAAAATACACCGTTACTGTAAATAAAAATAACTCTTACCCTGTGGCGCCCGGAAACGTGACGTCTTCTTTCACGAACGGGCAGAACGCCGATCTGGCGCTTTCCAGCTTCGGGATCAACAAAGCGAAAAACGCGACTACTTACAATCATCCAAACGGCATCGCCACGGACGGGACGAGATTCTTTGTGTGCGACAGCTGGAACAACCGCGTCCTGATCTACGATAAGATCCCGACGAGCAAATCAGCAGCGCCGTCGGTAGTCCTTGGACAGACGGGGTTCAAAAGCAGTAATGCGGGTTACGGCCTTTCGCAGATGAACTGGCCTGTCGGAGTCGCGACCGCGAAGGGCAGACTCTACGTGGCGGATACGCACAATAACAGGATACTCGTATGGAACACCATCCCGACGAGCAGCGGGCAGGCAGCGGATTTCGCCATCTCGATGTACGGAGATGGCAGCGATGACTGCGTAATGTGGCCGTGGGCGGTATGGACGAATGGAGAAAAACTTGTCGTGACAAACACGAGATCCGGGCAGCTGATAGTGTGGAATACGATGCCGGAAAGCTCGGATCAGCGCGCTGATTTCGTCATCGAGACCGGCGGGACACCGCGTACGATCGTGTCTGACGGAAAGTATCTGCTGGTAGGCGATCACAATATGTCTGTCGGAACAGGCTGCCGCGTCTGGACATCGTTCCCGAAGAGCAGCAGCGATACGCAGGATTTTCAGTGCGCCATGGACGGAGATCAGCCGGGCGGGTGCATAGTGAACGGCAAACTTGTGCTCATGCATTCAGGACGGCTCTACATATATAAATCGCTTCCGAAATCGGCTTCGGCTCTGAGAAAACCGAAACTTACGATAGGAAACGGGATATCGCACAATGGGGAAAATAAATATTACTACTTCGCGACAGGCGACTTCAATCAGTGCTTATACGCGAAAGGGAGACTTTACGCGGCGCTCTATAACGCCAACAAAATAGTAGCGTTCAAGGGTATGCCGACGAAGAAAACAGCACATCCTTCGTTCGCTCTGAGCGGGACGATCAATAATAATTCGCTTCTGACGAACGGTCTGATCCAGAACCCGAATGTCGCGACAGACGGCAAGAGCCTGGTGGCAGTGTCTGAGTTCGATCTGACTCTTTCGATCTGGAAGAATATCCCGGACTCCTCGGCGGTCAAGGCCGACGTTGTCTACAGCATGGATCCGCTCATGACACCGACAGACGTGATCCTGAGAGGGCAGAAGCTTATCGTGTCCACTGACCACAGTCTGATGATCTGGAACAAGCTGCCGACTACAGGCAGGAAATGGAACACGCTTGTCAGCGGCAAGATAGGGTCAGTAGTAATGAAAGGGATAAACGGCATCGCGATGGATGACGATCATTTCTTCATTTCTGACAGCAATACGAACAAGGTGTATATCTACAGCAAGATACCGGGCAAGACCACGAAGCCTGTCGCTGTGATCAATGGTATCAGCGGCACGCTCGCAAGCAGCGGCAAGGTGCTGACAGTCGCGAGGACAGGCGAGGACGGAGGTATGTGCAAACATGTGGGCGTATACGATATCAGTGATCTTTCGAATATCACGAAGCGGACTATCGATGGATACACGATAGGCGGTGAGTTCAGCAGCTTCAACAACGCGACGGAATGTGTTATTACAAGCGATGGCCGGCTTATGGTCGCGGACGCGAGCAACTATTATGTCCTTATGTGGGACAGCATCGACGACGCGGTCGCGGGCAAAGAAGTTTCGTGCTATCTCGGACACGGCAGCGATTATTACGATTCATCGGATATCCCGGGAAGCAATCCTGAAAGGAAGGATGTCATAGAGATCGCGGGAGCCGGGTCGCTTTCGGTGCCGACATTCCTCGCGTACGATGGGAATTATCTGTGGGTCGGCGAATTCAAATTCAGCAGCAGGCTTATGCGTTTCAGCGGGATATAAAAAACAGGGCGAGATCATGTTCAAAGAAAAAAGACATTTGAAAATGGCAGTAATGATCGCGGCGGTCATCTGCGCGGCTCTTGTCACAGCGGGCTGCGCGGATGCTGCCACGAACGAGGCGAACGCGGCCTCGACGCCGAAGACGAAGGCTTCGCAGATAACGCTGAGCTGGTCCGGGGATACGAAGACTACACAAGACGTGAACTGGAAAGGCAGCGGAAGCACGATGTACGTGAAGTACGCGGCAGCTAAAAACTACGATCAGGACGGGAAATGGACTTCCTTCACGAAGGGGAAGAAAACTACCACACTCGAGGGGCATTACTGCAGATACAGCGCGCGTATAACAAAACTCACCGCGGACACGAAGTATTACTACATTATCGGAGCGGGCAGCAAATGGACAGCGAAGAGGACGTTCACGACGGGGATCGAAAGCGGAGATTTCAGTTTTATGTCACTCGGAGATGTGCAGTTCGTGGATCGGAATGAGGATTATGCCGCCTGGGGCGATGATATCGCGGCCGCCTATAAGAGGGAGCCGGGGATCAAATTTTCGCTGATGACGGGCGATCTCATAAATGTCAGCACGGAGATCAGAGACTGGAACGCTTTTTTCAATAACGCGATGCCGGTCTTTTCGAGGATCCCGATGATGACGACGTCCGGGAATCATGAGACGCCGGTGGTGCCGAGTGTCTATCTCAAGATGATGAGAACGGGCCGAAGGGGATTGAAGAGGAAGTATATTCGTTTGATTACGGAGACTGTCATTTTGTTTCGCTGAACAGCAATCTGCTTTCGGATAAGCGCAGGGAACGCATGGGCAGGAAGAAGTGGAACGCGATGGTGAAGTCTGTGAACGCGTGGCTCAAGAAAGATCTTAATGGCACGGACGCGAAATGGAAGATCGCTTATATGCATCACCCGGCATATCCCGCGGTGGATGACGGCAATCCGATATACAAGAGGATCAGGGCGAACTGGTCTCCTGTTTTCGCGAGTTCAGGCGTGGAGCTCGCCCTCTGCGGGCACCAGCATCTTTACATGCGCACGAAATCGATCAATGGCGTGACGTACATGATGGCCGACTCCGGATACAAGCCGACTCATTACTACAAAAAAGGCGACCCGGTGCCTTCGTACGCGGTGAAGTTCCTGACATATCAAAACACTTATGAGATCTATAATGTCTCGGCGGACGAACTCAAAGTGACTGTGTACAGGCCTGGCGGGAAAGCCGTGGACCAGGTCAAGTTCACGGAGTGAAAAGTTGACGCGACAGGCATTCCTGATTTTGCGCGATCCAGTTTCGTGTGATCCAGCCGCGATCCCGATAAGGGGCCGTGGCTGTTATCATTACGTCGTGATATACTAGCTGATAGAAAAAGATCAAAAACTGATAGCAGTGATCGCGAAAACGGGACATATAAAAGGGAGAAGAGACATGCTGAAAAAAACATCACTTTACTATTTCAGCCCGACAGGGGGCACAAAAAAGGTGGCGGGCGCGTTAACTGCCGCACTCGCTGAAGAAGTCGAACTGATCGACCTCGGCAAGATGGACCTTGAGATAAATGATCCGGGAGATGACGTCATAGTTGTCGCGGCTCCTGTATTTGGCGGTCGGATCCCGGCGCTCGTATCGGAACGTATCGCGGACCTCAGCGGCAATGGCAGGAAAGCGGTCTCGCTCGTTGTTTATGGCAACAGAGCATATGAGGACGCTCTGCTCGAGCTAAACGATACGCTTTCGGGACTTGGCTTTTCTGTGACAGCGTCCGGAGCGTTCATCGCGCAGCATTCCATGGCGCCGGATATAGCGGCAGGAAGACCGGATGAAGAGGACCTTACGGAAATACAAAAATTCGCGGAAGATATCCTGAAAAAGCTCGGAGACGCCGGAGATGCTGGAGACTTCGGAGAGACTGGCGGCTCTGGTGACGCGCGAAGCTTTGGAAGCGCCGTAGACTCTGGGAACGCGCGAAGCTTTGGAAGCGCCGAAGACTCTGGGAATGCGGACTGTGGCCAGGTCAAAGTCCCGGGGAATCGCCCTTATAAAGAGAGGACGCCGGTCAGTGCAGTGCCTCTCTCTACGGCGGCCTGCGTCAAATGCGGAGAGTGCAGAAAGATCTGTCCGACCGGGGCCGCCATCACGGCGATGGGCACGATAGTGACAGATAAAAAGAAATGTATCCAGTGCATGGCATGCGCGGCGGTCTGCCCGAACGGCGCGAGGATCCTTCCGCCAACTTTCGCGGAAAAAATCGAAGAGATGTTCGCACCTTTAAAAGACATCAGAAAAGCGAACGAGACCTTTTTATGATATCGATCGCTTTTGACACGAAGAATAGAAGCGAAGCGGCATAAAGCAACATCCAGTTCGTGCTCATGCTTATTAATAGTACTGCGGCTGTGATGTCATACTTATAATGCTTGCATTGTGCTGGCGTATTTATAAAGACACAGTTGTAATGGCGAAGTTGCTCTGCCAATGCGCATCAGGTGCGACGTTTATAGGAATGCCGAAGAAAGTCACAAAAGTTTGCGACTCGGATGCCTTTTGGAGCAATTGTGATCATGTTTTTCGACTCGATAAGCGTTATTTCCCTTTCTTTCGGGAGGCTGAGCCCTTCAAGCCTTGGAATCCCTGTGACACTTTTCGCTGATAAGGGAAAACGCCGCAGTGAATTTTCTGCAGATTCAAGGAACCCATTGGATCCTGTGACATATAAAAGTAAGAAGAAAAACGTCGCAGCAAAAGGATCAGATATAGCACAAAAGGATCCGGTATATCGCAAATTGATCCGGTATATGTACATATGTTACTGTATTAAAACGAATGCGGATTTATTTCACCTTTTTACCCAAATAATAATCGAGGACTTCTGCGGCATTTGCTGATGTGAACGGCTGGTCAGCTGTTTCCCATGTCATGATAAAATTGATCCCCGGGTAATACCCTGCCTTTATATAATCATCGATTTTTGTAAGCGCTTTACGCATGTATGTGGGATCGTCCATTCTTCCAAAATGCTCGTAGATAAGTTCACGCCTGTCCGACGTCCGCAGTATAGTAAAATCAGGAAAAACAGTACGCCGCGATACGATCTGTCCACAGGAGTTCTTCGATTCAAGGACCAGCTTACACTCATATCGAAAATCCACATCGCGGTCAATGAGTGCTTCATATATCATGGCTTCAGACTTTGACCGCACTTTTTCATGCGTACTGGTATGATGTTTCAGGTTCTCGCCAAATGCAGTATTTTTTTCATACGACGCATGTCGCCAGGCATTCGGGTCGATATCGATGCTCATAAAAGACTTGGAAATATCCACATCGTCAGAATCATATGCTTGGCTAAGTGTCCGCCTCAGTGAGACAGGATCACAAATTTTGAAGTGCTTCAAAAAACGTTCCAGCGCGATAATATCTTCCGTTACGATTTTATCAGCCTTTTTCAGGATAGCTTTGTTCGTGAGGTTTTCTATAAGTTTGTTTGAGCCTTCACAAGCTGGGTCAATAGAGATCCGAGTCCGTTTCCCATCGCGAGTGATATTGCAGTAATGTCGTTTGACGCCACTAGATGACCAGCGCTCAAGTGTTCCTTCCCCGAGCATGGGAAGCAGCCGATCGATTTTCTTTTTATAAGTGCGACAGATTTCAAGGGCTCGCTTTGCCAATTTAATA